>CAYNUM010000082.1:3746-7718 GCA_964400025.1 uncultured Croceivirga sp. | reverse complement strand
GTTTTCCACCAAGGAAAAAATTTCTTGCAACTCTCCTACCCCTTGCATGCCAACCTCAGATTGCACCAATAGGTCTTTTAATTGTTCAAGCTGCTCTAGAACCGTTCCAGACATAGTAAATAAAGGACTTGCCTTTTCAATGGCCACTTCAGAGATGCCCTTGCCGCGCATTTCTTCTTTTACTTTCTCGACCCCGATTTTATCCAGTTGATCAAGGGCGACCGTAAAATCAACTAGTAGTTGCTTAGCACCAATAACTTCAGCGATCCCCGATAGAATCTTTCGGTTATTCATTTTGATGGTGCAGCCCTTCAAACCTAAATCAGTAAAAACGGCATCATAAAGCTGAACAAATTCCACTTCCTGTAGTAATGAATTCGCACCTACCACATCGGCATCACATTGGTAAAACTCACGAAAACGCCCTTTCTGTGGACGATCGGCCCTCCAAACAGGTTGCACCTGATACCGTTTAAAAGGAAAGTCAATCTCATTCTGATGCATCACCACATAACGTGCAAAAGGTACCGTAAGGTCATATCGTAAAGCCTTTTCAGTAATCATTGGAGCCAACGAACTTGAATTTTTGGAACTATAGGTCACATCATCCACTTTGGAGATAAAGTCACCGGAGTTCAAAATCTTAAAAATCAAACGGTCCCCTTCCTCTCCATACTTACCCAGAAGGGTTTCAGCGTTCTCAAAGCTTGGGGTTTCAATAGGCTGAAAACCAAATAACTCAAAGTGCTTCTTGACAGTTGCTATAACATGGTTACGCTTAGCTACGTCGCTTGGAGAAAAGTCACGGGTACCTTTAGGTATGGATGGTTTCTGTGGCATATAAAAAATTACTGCTGCAAATATAAGTCACTTGAACCCGCAATCCTCCAAATAATATATCCATCAAAAATTGAGGATTTGATAAAAAAAGGGGCATTTCATCTAAAATTTGCGAATTATATTCAAAAAACGAACTTTTTTGTTTTAGCGAACGTTCGCTAATAAAATATTTATCTATATTGCACGTGGAATTAAAATTCCGATTTGATTCAATTAAACAAAATTCAAATTCGAAAAACCTTTTTGTTATGTCAAATTATAATTCTTTAGTAGAAAGAATCCGTGAAATTAAGGCGAAACACGGAGACAGCTGGGCGGCAATAAGCTCAGAAAACGCAGCCAGAATGGCTTCTCAAAACAGATTTAAAACAGGTCTGGAAATTGCAAAATACACTGCGGATATCATGAGAAAAGATATGGCCGAGTATGATGCAGATAGTTCCAACTATACCCAGTCACTAGGTTGCTGGCATGGTTTTGTGGCCCAGCAAAAAATGATAGCAGTCAAAAAGCACCATAAAACCACTGAAAAGAGATACCTCTATCTCTCTGGTTGGATGGTTGCCGCACTACGCTCTGAGTTTGGCCCATTACCCGATCAGTCGATGCATGAAAAAACTTCCGTTCCAAAATTAATTGAGGAGATATACTCCTTCTTAAAGCAAGCCGATGCCATAGAGCTCAATGATTTGTACCGAAGAAGGGATGCCGGTGAGAACGTTCAGTACGAAATTGACAATTTTGAGACCCATGTGGTTCCTATAATTGCTGATATAGATGCCGGTTTCGGCAATGAAGAAGCTACCTATCTATTGGCTAAGAAAATGATTGAGGCGGGTGCTTGTGCCATACAAATTGAAAATCAGGTTTCTGATGCCAAACAGTGTGGTCACCAAGATGGCAAGGTTACCGTACCCCATGAAGATTTTATTGCCAAATTAAATGCGGTTCGTTATGCATTTCTAGAATTAGGAATACCTGAAGGAATTATTGTTGCCCGCACAGACTCAGAAGGGGCCGGTTTAACCCAAAAATTACCGGTGTCAAAAATACCTGGAGATTTGGCGTCACAGTACCTTGAGTTTATCGAGGCCGAAGAAGTGAGTATCACAGATGTAGAAGAAGGTGAAGTACTTATGAAACGTGATGGGGCCTTAGCTCGCCCTGTGCGATTGGCAAATGGTCTTTATAAGTTTAAAGAAGGTAGTAATATTGATCGGGTTGTTCTTGATTGTATTACTAGTCTTGAAAATGGTGCTGACCTATTGTGGATTGAAACACCAACTCCGAACGTCAAACAAATCGCACATATGATGAATCGCGTTCGCGAAAAAGCGCCCAATGCGAAACTTGTGTACAATAATTCACCATCATTTAACTGGACATTAAACTTTAGGCAACAGGCCTTTGATGCCATGAAGGAGGAAGGACAGGACGTATCCGCATATGACCGCTCCAAATTAATGGATGTACAATACGATACCACAGAATTGGCAAAACGTGCGGACCAAATGATACAGTCTTTTCAACTCGATGGTTCAAGGGAAGCCGGAATCTTTCATCACTTGATCACCCTACCCACTTACCACACCACGGCTTTGCATATGAACGACCTATCTAAAGGTTATTTTGGCGAGGAGGGTATGTTGGCCTATGTGAAGAATGTTCAACGACAGGAAATACGAAAAGGGGTGTCTTGTGTAAAACACCAAAGAATGGCTGGTTCTGACCTAGGTGATGACCACAAAACCTTCTTTGCGGGTGATAATGCCTTAAAAGCGGGTGGAGCCAAAAACACAAGTAATCAGTTTGAGCAAGAACAAGAATTGGTAGAGGCTTAACGCCATCTCAGATTTAGTTTAGTGTCATAAGAAGTAAAGGCTGGTTTTCGTAGAAAGCCAGCCTTTACTATTTTCTTATTGAATAGTTCTTATTCACCCAATCCGATGATATCATCAAACCATTGGTATAGCTCTCCCTTAGTGATAACAGCGCCCTGCTCAATCAGCTTGAACTTATCCGAATTTTTGTCTTCAGTATATGCTTTCGAAGCGGTCAGATAATCTACAAAATCAGATTGCCAGTTCTTTTTGAACCATGCGAACCCTTGATTTGTACGCAAATCCACTTCTGGGTTCATTATTTTGACCGAAATCAACTTCATTTCCTTCTCGGCCAATTCAAACAAATGCATGTGTTGTTCTGAAATATTCTCTAAATAGTTCACTTTAGAAAGTACACCTTCCCAGATCAAATCACTAAAAACATCCAATTCTTCTTCAGCAACTTCTGGTTTGTTCTCTTTGATGGAATTCCATTCCTCTGCGGTTATGGATTGTGTTGCCAAAAAATTGATAAACTCTGTATGCAATTCTGCAAGTTGTTCTTTTGAGAGTCTTCTATATTTCATAATGCAAAAATAAAGCCCTGACAAATAATGTCAGGGCGCTTGCTAATTTAAAACACTGTTTCAAAAAATGTATCGTAGACCTATTTGTGCTTGCCATCTTGATATCAAATCAAAATTATCAACGAAAGTTGAATTTTGCGATGGATCAAAGCTATATACCGGTTCAGGATTCGGTTGTGAAAAATCAACTGAAACGCCAATAGGTTGTGTTGCTCTTGGAATCTGAACTACTCCCCAATTCGAATTGAGTAAATTACCAAAATTCAAAATATCCAAACTCAGTTGAAGGGTATTTTTCCCATTACCTATGGCATTAAAGTTAAGGTCTTGAAGAATTTTAACATCCCATCTTCCAGTCCAAGGGGTGGTCAAATCATTTCTTCCCGCAAAACTTCCCCTTCGAGAGCTCAAATAATCATCTTGTTGAATAAACTGCTCAAAAGCATTTCTTTGCTCTGCTATAGAAGGATTCGTTGGAAATTGAGGAGCAGCAAATGCTAACTGCTGAACCTCTGCAGAGGTAGGTACATAAATCAAATCATTGGTAAAAGATCCATCATTATTGATGTCACCTGAATAAGTGTATGAAAAACGTTGACCCGAAGCATACTCAAAGAAAGCTCCAATTGAAGTACCCCATTTTCCATTCCCATAATTCCATTGTTTGTTTAACTGCCCAATGAAACGATGCTTGTTACCAAACAAACTTGGCGAAAGAGGAG
>CAYNUM010000082.1:0-3736 GCA_964400025.1 uncultured Croceivirga sp. | reverse complement strand
CCTATTTGCGTTCCCAACCACCGGGTTTAAATCGAAAAGGTCACTTGAGATTTCTGCAGACATTGAATTCACGTCAAAAGCCTCCAGAAAATTATACGCTAGCATGGCATATAAATTGTTGTCAAACTGCTTTTGAAGCTTAAAACTCCAGTTGAAAGACCTTCCCTCATCAGTATTGGAAATAACATAAGCATTTGTTGGTCCTCCAAAAATTTGCGCCCTATCGGCTAATTGATAAATTGGCCTTGAATCAGGTCCGGCGAGGGAACCAGAAGGGGTGCCCAAACCAAAATTATAGGTGGTTGCAGCGTTTAAGTCTTTAGTTACAATTATATCTGTAGTGGCAATAATACCATTATCAAATTTATAATCGACGCCTAAATTTGTTCTCCACACCTGTGGAAATTGGAAGTTAGGATTTGTAGGCGTGTAGAAAAAGAAATCAGTATTCTGAACTTGGTTACCCACCCATACAAAAGGGAAACGACCAGAGAAAATTCCTGTTCCTCCCCTGACTTGAAAACTCTGATCACCCTGAACATCCCAATTAAATCCTAATCTTGGAGACCAAAGAATTGAATTATCTGGTAAATCAAAACTATCTAAGAAAATAGCATCGCCATTCTCATCAAAATATTGAATGTCAGGAGCGTATGTGCCGCCATCATCAAGCAAACCACCTTTTCTATCAAAAATGTTCTCCTCAATTAAATCCTCTGTATTAAAATAAAGCGGTTTGTCCGCACGTAAACCGTAGGTTAACTTAAAATTCTCAGTAACGTCCCATTCATCTTGTACATAGAATGCTAACTGACCTACACTTGTTTCGGCTAGACTCCATCCGCCTGCCGCTCCAATAGCTAACTGATTATTTGAGTTAAATGTGTTCTGTGCATTCGCAAGGGCATCTCCAATAAGACCGCTATCAACTGCATCGAGAAAGGATTGAACACTTGGAAAGTCAGCAAAAACCCCTACTGCACCTCTGTCATCGGCAAAGAAGTATGTTCCTAGGTTAAAAGAGTTGAAGAAATCGAATTTCTCAAGAGAAAACCCTCCTGTTATTGTATGATTGCCCGAAAAGAAGGTGAAGTTATCTGTAATTTGAAGAACGTCTTGCTCCAATCTATTATTAATTGAGAATGGTTCATGACCAGCGACTATCGCCCTTACCCCATCTTGTTGAATATTGATTGCTGGTGCCGGAGCTGAAAAAGGATTTCTGAAATCATTAAAGCTGGTATACCCTATCTGTAATTTGTTTACGGCTTTACCATCCCCGAAGGTTGAGTTCAATTCAGCTAGAAATGAATTGATTTCATTGTTGATTTGATATCCGCTATTTGCAAATTGCAAAGTGGTAGCATCTGGCCCCCTACGGCCTATGGCAAATTCATTGGCCGTCAAATCCCTACTGGCATCCAAAAAATTATAAATTAACGCCAGTCTGTGATTATCATTAATATTCCAATCCAGTTTTAAAATACCCTTGGTTGATTCTGAACCCAAAAGATAGTTTTCAAAAGGTCCGGTTTGGTACCCCAAACCTGCCAGTGCATCGGATACCAATTGTAAATCAGTGGCACTAACCCTTGAAATATTACTTCCTCCCTGACCGCGATTGGCAAAGAAGTTTGATCCCAAATCTTCACGGTCATCCACTTCAAAATTGGCAAAAAAGAACAATTTGTTTTTGACAATAGGGCCTCCAATACTTATTCCATATTGTGACTGGGATAGTTCCGGAACAAAAATATCGTCCCCGGAAACCTTTCCTCCTGTTAAATCTTCATTCCTAAAGAAACCATAAACCGTTCCGTGAAACTCATTAGTACCACTTTTTGTCACTGCGTTTACAGCGGCTCCTGTAAAACCCGCTTGTCTGACATCATACGGGGCCAATGAAACCTGTACCTGGTCAATCGCATCGAGCGAAATCGGTTGAGCATTTGATTGACCACCTGGAGTTGGTGCATCCAGACCAAAAGGGTTGTTGAAAATAGAGCCGTCTAATGAGAAGTTGTTGAACTGATTGTTACGACCCCCAAAGGAAATACCATCACTGGATGCAGTTGGTTCCAATCTAGTGAAATCTGCTTGGGAACGACTAATGGTTGGTAGACGTCTTAGCTCTCTTTCTCCCAAACTTGTTTCTGCACCCGTTCTATCACTGCCGAAGGTACCGCCCCTATCAAAGGTAACCACAACTTCTTCCAATTCCTGACTTTGAGAAATCAACTGAACATTGTAATTAAAGGTCTTCCCCAGTGAAAGAAATACACTTGATTCTTTTATTTCTTTATAACCTACGTAGGAAATAGTTATTTCATAGGGACCACCAACTCGTAAATTCAATAAGTTATATCGGCCATCTTCATTTGTAATTGCACCATACTTAGTGCCGGTGGGAGTATGAATTGCGACAACGTTGGCGCCCAATAGCGGTTCATTTTGATCATCAACTACTATACCTCTTATATTAGAGGTTGTAACCTGAGCAAAAGCAGATGAGAGGGTACATAACACCACTACGCCTGCTAGTAGAATTTTTTTCATAGTGTTCTTGTTAAGTATTGTTTAAGCGCACGCAAAATAGCATAAAAAAAGAGCTATGCACGCATAGCTCTTAACAACTTATTAACTAAAAAGTAATTTTTATTTTGCCTCGGCAACTACTTCAAAAGGGAAATCAACGATAACCTCTCTATGCAAACGAATTTTTGCATTGTAAGGCCCAGTTCTTTTGATTGTACCCCCTTGAATGGCGATGAATTTCTTATCGATACTCTCGCCGCCCTTGGAAATAGCATCTGCCAAATCAATATTGGTTACCGAACCGAACAATTTATCACCTGAACCAACTTTCGCTGGAATTTTAATTTCCATGGCTTTTAAGGCATCTGCAACTTTATTGGCGTCGTCAATAACCTGCTTTTCCTTGTGAGCTCTTTGTTTCAAATTTTCAGCAAGTACCTTTTTCGCCGAAGGGGTTGCCAAAGCAGCCATTCCTTGGGGAATTAAAAAGTTTCTTCCGTAACCTGGCTTAACCGAGACGATATCATCTTTGAAGCCTAAATCCTGTACATCTTGTTTTAAAATCAATTCCATTGCTTCAATTTTTATTTTAACATATCACCTACATAAGGCATTAATGCCAAATGACGCGCTCTTTTAACAGCCTGAGCAACTTTTCTTTGATACTTTAAAGAAGTACCTGTAAGCCTTCTTGGCAAAAGCTTACCTTGCTCATTTACCAACTTCATCAAGAAATCTGGGTCTTTATAATCAATGTACTTGATACCTGATTTTTTAAACCTGCAATATTTCTTCTGTTTGGCAGTCTCTATGTTTAACGGAGTTAAATACCTGATTTCTCCGTCTTTCTTGGCTTTCGCCTGTTGTTCTATTGATGACATACCTTATGCTTTAGCTTTTAATTTAGTTCTTCTTTTCTCTGCCCAAGCAATAGCATGCTTGTCCAATTTTACCGTAAGAAAGCGCATAATGCGCTCATCTCTTCTAAACTCGGTCTCATAAGGTCCTACAACTTCGCCAGGAGCTGTAAACTCAAATAAGTGGTAAAACCCACTCTTCTTGTGTTGAATTGGATAGGCTAGTTTTTTAAGCCCCCAATCTTCTTTGGCCACCATTTTGGCGCCATTCTTAACCAAGAAATCCTCGAATTTCTTGACTGTTTCCTCTATCTGTGATTCAGACAGAACGGGATTCAAAATGA
>CAYNUM010000081.1:0-7731 GCA_964400025.1 uncultured Croceivirga sp. | reverse complement strand
AAAAGCAGAATCCACTAATGAAGTTGCTGCTAGAACCAATAGTTCTGCCCCCAGTGAAAAATGGATTTTCAATGATGTGTATCTTGGTAGATATCAACGCTATTCTGGTAATGAGATTACCTTTTACACTGACTTCAGATGGGAGGTAATTGACAATGTATATACCATAAACTATTCTGACAACGAAATACCTGAGGTTCAGGTTGCCCTCAAAAAGGAATCACTGGAACTCCAAAACGGCGACGTTTTCGCTACTAGGCAATAAGCCCCAAATACTCTATGAAAATTAAGAAGTCCTGCACTCGATGAAAATCGAGATGACAGGACTTTTTTATGGTCGGGTTATTTTATTTATTCTATCTAAATCCGAAACTCACACCAGCAGTTACAGTACTGAACTCTGAAATATTATATTCGGCATGGATTCGAAAAAAGCCAAGTTTAATCTTCGTACCAACATTGGCAACAACGCCATTGACATTTTCAGAAACCGAAAAAGGGTCGGTGTAGGTAACCGAAAGCAAAGGCCCAGAGGTCACCACATACTCGCCCAACATATCAATATCAGATTTACCCAGAATATATCCTATACCTCCATAAAAATTAATGACGGGAATCTTTCTGGTCGAAACTACGGCACTAAAATTCCATGTTTTGAAGTTGGCCTCAAGGCGCTGATCTTGTCCTTCCACACCTGAAGAATCAGTAAACTCGTACTCTCCATTGAGATTGGTATAACCAATGACGGCAGATATCGATATGGGCAACAATTTATCCGCTGGTAAAAGTTTGGTAAACTCATATTGTAGTCCTGCTCCAAATAGGCCTACCTCTGCTTCATCAATATTAATTTTCGGTAAAAAACGTGCTTTAACTTCCAATCCTTTAATTAGGCCAACACTACCTTGAAGATATCCCGTAGGGATGAAATCAAAATCTGCTCCTGCTAGACCAGTAGGAAGCTCGAATTCCTCTCGAAACAAACCGTTCTCATCTTCTACAAACACTTCAATACCCTCTAAATCACCCAGACCTGTTGATACTTGTCGGGGTTGCCCAGGATTATCCACAAAATCCAAATTATCATAATCTGCAGGATCTAACAAAAAGGAAAGTTTATCCGTTTTGTTCTTAAAACCTGTGATATTACCGACTATCGATATTTCAAATCCGCCCAAAGGTTTGGCATCAGCAGTATTGTACCACCCATTGGAGATATTGAAAATAGTACCCTCGGAAACAGGCAACAAATAAGCGCTCGTAAAACGTTGGGCATCTTCAACACCTGAAGTAAGTAGGTCATTCAGGTCTTGAGCTTTTGTCAAAGGCATTGTAAGCAATGCTAATAAAAAGACGATTCTCTTCATTTGTAGGAGTTTACACCGTCTAAACTAAAAAACCCTGACGGTACTGTCAGGGTTTTTGTTGTGAACTTAAGGTTAACGTTCATGAACTACACATCGATGTTTGCGTAAACCGCATTTTTCTCGATAAATTCCCTCCTCGGAGGAACTTCATCACCCATCAACATGGAGAAAATTCTATCTGTTTCAGTCGCGTTCTCAATACTGACTTGGCGAAGCGTGCGAAACTCAGGATTCATAGTGGTGTCCCAAAGTTGTTCTGCATTCATCTCCCCAAGACCCTTGTAACGCTGAATACTGGCACCACCTTTCATGGATTCAATAATTTCATCACGTTCGGCATCATTCCACGCATAACGCTTTTTACTTCCCTTCTTTACCAAATATAGAGGCGGGGTAGCAATGTAAACATGGCCTCCTTCGATTAGCTCACGCATATATCTAAAGAAGAAGGTAAGAATCAGAGTTTCAATATGACTACCATCAACATCCGCATCACACATAATAACTACCTTATGATAGCGTAGTTTCTCTAGATTCAACGCTTTACTGTCTTCTTCGGTACCTATTGTTACGCCTAGGGCAGTATAAATGTTCTTGATTTCCTCATTTTCAAAAACCTTGTGCTGCATGGCCTTTTCGACATTCAAAATCTTACCACGTAAGGGAAGTATCGCCTGAAAGTTTCGGTCACGCCCTTGTTTTGCGGTACCGCCCGCAGAATCACCCTCAACCAAGAACACTTCACACTTTGTTGGGTCTTGTTCAGAGCAATCAGAAAGCTTACCAGGTAGACCACCAACACTCATCGGATTCTTCCGTTGCACCATCTCACGAGCCTTGGCCGCAGCATGACGTGCTTGTGCCGCCAACTTGACTTTCTCGACAATTTGTTTGGCATCATCAGGGTGTTCTTCCAAATAGTTGGTCAACATTTCAGAAACGGCCTGACTAACCGCGCTGGTCACCTCACGGTTCCCCAATTTGGTCTTCGTCTGCCCCTCGAATTGCGGTTCCGCAACTTTTACGGAAACAATGGCAGTAAGACCTTCGCGAAAATCATCACCTGAAATCTCAAATTTCAGTTTATCCAACAACCCTGAGCTGTCAGCATATTTTTTAAGCGTAGATGTCAAACCCCTTCTAAAACCTGAAAGGTGAGTACCGCCTTCATAGGTGTTGATGTTATTCACATAACTGTGCAGGTTTTCGGAAAACCCGGTATTGTAAATCATGGCCACTTCCACAGGAATGCCATTCTTTTCGCCTTCCATCGAAATTACATTCTGAATCAAAGGCACCCGTGTCTCATCCAAGAATTTGATAAATTCTTTTAATCCTTCCTCAGAATAGAATACCTCTCCAACAAACTCCCCCTTTTCGTCTTTGTTCCGCTTATCAGTAAGGCTTATGGTGACTCCCTTATTCAAATAGGCCAATTCGCGCATACGGTTGGCCAAGGTATCATAGCTGTATTCCGTGGTTTGCGTAAAAATGGTTTTATCAGGATGGAAGGTGACAATTGTACCATTTATATCACTATTCCCAACACTTTTTACAGGATATAAGGTTTTACCCCTTTCGTATTCTTGTTCCCAAATTTTACCTTCACGATGTACCGTTGCCTTCAAATGTTCGGATAAAGCGTTCACACAGGAAACACCAACCCCGTGCAGACCACCGGAAACTTTGTAAGAGTCTTTATCAAATTTACCCCCGGCACCAATTTTGGTCATTACCACCTCAAGAGCAGAAACCCCCTCTTTCTTATGGAGCCCTACGGGAATACCTCGACCGTTGTCTTGAACGGTAATGGAGTTATCTTCGTTTATGGTAACACTGATGGTATCACAATGTCCCCCCATGGCCTCGTCAATCGAATTATCGACGACCTCATACACCAAATGATGGAGCCCCCTAGGGCCTACATCACCAATGTACATGGACGGACGCATACGTACGTGTTCCATACCCTCCAGGGCCTGAATACTATCCGCGGAATATTGGGGTGATTTTTGTTCTTCGCTCATAACTATTTATCGGTTTCTTTTTGTAAAAATCAAATCTAGCAAATATACGAAATACCCAGTAGAATTAGGGGCTAAGGTAATATTACCCTTTCTTAGTTATTAACAAAACCCTGTGGAAAAGTCGACTCAAAAATAACCACAAAAAAGCTGTCGAAATTTCTTCTCAAAAATGCAAAAAAGAAGCACCATACTGGTGCTCCTTTCCGACTAATCAAAAGTAAAAACTACTAAATCTGAATCCTTTCGGTTCAAAACTTTTATATGACCCAATCTTTGAACTTTAGGGTCATTTCACATATGCATCCTCATGTACCTGTGCAACTGCACGGCCAGAAGGATCGTTCATGTTTTTAAATGCCTCGTCCCACTCCAAAGCAATCTTCGTACTACAGGCCACAGATGGCTCCTGAGGCACACTTAACGCTGCAGCATCTGAAGGAAAGTGTCCTTCGAATATGGAACGATAATAATACTCTTCCTTGGTGGTTGGCGTCTGAATAGGGAACTTAAAGTGGGCGTTCTTCATTTGCTCATCAGTAATCTCCTCTTCTACAAGGGATTTTAAGGTATCTATCCAACTGTAACCCACCCCATCAGAAAATTGTTCTTTTTGACGCCACGCTACGCTTTCAGGCAGGTATTCTTCGAATGCCTTACGCACTACCCATTTCTCCATCCTTTCTGAGGTAATCATCTTATCCTTTGGATTGATGCTCATTGCCACATCCATAAACTCTTTATCCAAGAACGGTACACGCCCCTCAATACCCCAAGCGGCAAGGGATTTATTTGCACGCAGACAGTCGTACATATGTAGCTTATCCAATTTTCTTACTGTTTCTTCGTGAAAATCCTTTGGGCTTGGTGCTTTGTGGAAATACAGGTATCCACCAAACAGCTCATCCGCTCCTTCACCCGAAAGTACCATCTTGATTCCCATCGATTTGATGACCCGCGCCATTAGATACATGGGTGTGCTGGCACGAATGGTTGTAATATCATAGGTCTCAAGATTGTAAATAACATCGCGAATGGCATCCAATCCTTCTTGAATCGTAAACTTTATCTCGTGATGAATAGTACCGATATGATCTGCTACTTTTTGGGCTGCTGCCAAATCTGGAGACCCCTCCAAACCAACCGAAAACGAATGTAATTGAGGCCACCAAGCTTCTTTCGTATCACCAGACTCCACTCGCATTTGCGAATATTTTTTGGCGATGGCAGAAGTAACCGAGGAGTCCAACCCGCCTGAAAGCAGTACACCATAAGGTACGTCTGACATCAATTGTCTTTTCACCGCCGCAGAAAGGGCATCATGGATGTCCTGAACGCTAGTTTCATTTTCCTTTACATTGTCATATTCCATCCAATCTCGGGTGTACCAGCGAACAAATTCACCCGTGGAACTATGCATATAATGACCTGGAGGAAAAAGTTCAATTTTTGAACAGGTACCTTCCAGTGCTTTTAATTCCGAAGCGACATAAAAAGTACCATTCTTGTCCCACCCGATATATAGGGGAATGATACCCATATGGTCTCTTGCAATGAAGTATTCATCTTTCTCAGTATCATAAATGGCAAAACCAAAGATGCCATTCATTTCATCAACAAAGTCGACTCCCTTCTCCTGGTAAAGCGCCAAAATGACCTCACAATCAGATTGTGTTTGAAATTCATATCCGCCTTGGAACGCTTGTCTTAGTTCTCTATGGTTATAAATCTCACCATTAGCAGCCAATACCAACTTTCCATCTGGGCTATACAAAGGCTGTTTCCCTGAGGCCGGGTCAACAATTGCCAGTCGCTCATGCGCCATTACTGCTTTCTCATTCGCATAAATACCACTCCAGTCCGGTCCACGATGACGGACTTTTTTTGACATTTCCAACAGCTGGGGTCTTAATTTTTCTGCTGGTTCCTTCAAATCAAACGCGCAAACAATTCCACACATCATACTTTCTTTAGCTACAAATTCTTTACACATCTTCTATTAATTCTACTTATTTAAAACACAAATACTGTTTTCAATTTCAAATCGAAATATTTATTGGTCAAATAAAGATAATCTGAAGGTATATTTATGAATAATCTGGAGTTTACCATCAGATTGAAAGGCTGCAAATTTTAACGCATTTTTAAAAATGCGCAAGTGGTATTAAGGCTAGTTTTGAACTTTAACAAATTCAAAGAATTAAATCCACAGATTAAAATGAAAAATCTATTTGTATTGAGCTTCTTTGCTCTGGCCCTAATCTCTACAGATGCAATGGCCCAAAAATTTAGCGGAATGGATAAGAGTCCAGCAGATATTGCTGCTTTTCCAGCCAGTTATAAAGAATCGAACAAGTCCGTACGCGTTATCTACAGTCGTCCTCAGTTGAAAGGTCGTGAAATGGGTACTTTGGCCCCAGCGGGCAAAGTATGGAGAACCGGTGCCAATGAGGCTGCAGAAATAACTTTTTATAAGGATGCCACCTTTGGAGGTGAAAAGGTTACTGCAGGTACGTATTCCTTATTCACAATTCCCGGTGATGGAGAATGGACTGTTATTCTTAATAAAAATCTGAATCAATGGGGTGCCTATTCTTATGACAGTGCTGCTGATGTAGTTCGCGTAACTTCAGCCGTATCCTCAGGTGATGAATCATTGGAAGCGTTCTCAATGGCTTTTAAAGAAGTTGATGGTGGTGCCCATTTGGTCATGGGCTGGGGAACTACCCGAGTAGCAACTCCGGTAATGTTCTAAACTGCTTTACACGATTAAAAATCAGAAGCCTCAAAGGAAACTTTGGGGCTTTTTTAATCAATCTTCTTTACCGCTTCGCCATTCACGTACACTTGTTCTGCCTCAAGGTAAGGAATACTGTCAACCGCCACGGTCATAATATCTTCGCTAAGTACAACGAAATCGGCGTTTTTTCCTGCTTCAATACTTCCCTTCTCATTCTCCTCAAAGTTAGAAAAGGCGGCCCAGATGGTCATTCCTTTGAGTGTTTCCTCACGGGTTAAGGCATCTTTCATTTGAAAACCATCCACGGGATACTGTTGTAAGTCCTTTCGAGCTACGGCTGCATAGAACGTTAAAAACGGGCTCACTTTTTCAACAGGGAAATCGGTGCCCAGCGCAATCATTCCTCCTTTATCCAACAAGGTTTTAAATGCATATGCGCCGCATAAGCGTTTCGGACCCAAACGTAATCCCGCCCAATACATATCACTAGTGGCGTGAGTGGGCTGTACTGAGGGGATGATTCCCTTCTCGAAATAATCAAAATCATTATCCGTAATGACTTGAGCATGCTCAACTTTCCAGCGCCTATCCGTTTTGCCCTTAAGTGCCTTGTCATAGGCTCGTAATACCACGATATTGGCAGAATCACCGATGGCATGGGTATTCATCTGATAGTCTGATGCCGCAATGCGTTTGGCCAATACCTCCATTTGTTCCATTGGGGTAATCATTGCCCCAAAATGGTCGGGCTTATCAGAATATGGGGATTTCAATGTGGCACCACGAGAACCCAATGCACCATCGCCATAGACCTTGATGGACCGTACGTTCAGCCGATTGGTTTTATAAATGCCTTTATTGAGGTAATGGTCCAAATTTTCGGGCGTATTGCTGACCATGGCGTACATACGAATTTTTAAATCTCCGGTCTGTTGTAAACTATCGATAAGCTCAATGGTTGACCTATCCAAGCCTGCGTCATTGACTGTGGTCAGGCCATGGTCAAAACAGATGGCCTCAGCATCCTTCAAAGCCTGTATTTGAGTTGCTCGATTTGGTTGTGGAATTACCGCATCCACCAATCCCATTGGGTTATCCACCAAAACCCCTGTAGGGTTTCCTTGCGCATCTTTTACAATTTCGCCGCCTTCAACTTGTGTTTCTTTGGTGATACCGGCCATATCCAATGCTTTTTGATTGACCAAATAAGCATGACCATCCACTCGTTCCAAAGCCACCGGTATGTCGGGAAACAAGGAATCCAAAGCATCTTTAGTCGGGAATACTTTTACCTCCCAGTCATTTTGGTCCCATCCCCTTCCCTGAATGAAATTCGAGGGTTTTTGTTTTTGGAAAGCAACTACTTTTTCCAAAACCTCTTCATAGCTTTCCGTTCCTCTTAAATTGACCACTTGTTGGTTCAAACCCAAGCCATAAAAATGGCAGTGTGCATCAATCATTCCTGGTATCACCGTCTTGCCCTTGACATCGCGAAGAACTTTGGAGGTATATTTCTCAAAAATATCGGCGTTCTCGGCCACTTCAATAATCTTGCCATCATCAACCGCAAAACAACAAGCCTTAGGGAATTCTTCATTCA
>CAYNUM010000080.1:0-7772 GCA_964400025.1 uncultured Croceivirga sp. | reverse complement strand
GCCGCGCCGTTGATCCATCTCCAGCCGTTGTCGTCGCGCCCGCCGATCCACCAGCGCCCGCCCGACGTGTCGGGCCCGCGGAGCTTGACGAAGTCGTTCTCCTCCATCGACTCGATGACCACGAGGTCGCCCCCGCGCGCCTCGCACTCATCCCGCGCGGGGCCCCACTCGCGGGGGAAGTCGCAGAAGGTGTAGGCGCGACCGGCGAGCTCGCCGAGGTTGCACTCGCCGCCATTCGAGTTCTGACCGGACCACTCGTCGACGAGCCCGTTGCAGTTGTTGTCGAACGCGTCGCAGATCTCGAGCTTGCCGGGGTTGACGTTGGCGTTGTCGTCTTTGCAGTCGTCGTTGTTGTCGGCGTCACCACTGTGCCACTATTACTACCTCCAAATGAACATTGTGCCTGTGTGGTTGTATAGCTGAGAAAACAAAATAGCCCTATCCAAAAACTGATAAGGTTTTTGTCGTTCCTCTTTTTGAAATATGCAGAAAACAAGAATGTTTTCACGGGCCTTACAACTAAAATGTAACTCTTGTTAGGTCATTACATGTGATTCCATGCAAGTTTCCATAATTCCGTCGAAATGGGAAATTATTGTTGCCAATCTATTAATAAGTGGGGTAAGTCTTATAAAAACAAAGATTTTCTACTTTTTACTCCATAATTTAATTTGGCGTAATAGGTAGGACTAGATTTTTTTTAAATCCACATAGAAATTTTTGTCCAAGACAATACTGGAAGGGGATACGGCATCTTTGAAACCTTGCCATTCGCTGTTAGGAAAAATCCACTCCTGTTTATTGTTTACCTCAATTTTGACCGGCATATCAAATTCGTCTACGACATTGGAATATCTGTATTCCAAGGCTTTTCCGTTAATTCGATACTCCAAAACAGGAATTTTGTTCGACCGCAAATATTGATTAAAAAATGCGGTCAAATCTTTACCAGTTTCTTTGCTCAAAAAGTTTTCAATTTGTTGCGAGGTCACTGTTTTATGATAAAAAACGCGGTTCATTTTTCGTAATATCTGGCGCCATTTTTCATCATCTTCAATCAGTTGACGTAACGTATGCAGCATATTTGACCCTTTATAATACATATCGCCTGACCCTCTTCTGTTGAGATTGTAGCGACCAATAATCGACCTGTCATTCAACACCCGCTTTCTTGTTCCTATGACATATGCTGCACTGGCCTCTGTTCCGTAATGGTAATCCAAGAAAAGATTTTCTGCATAGGCCGTAAAGCTTTCATGAATCCACATATCTGCAATATCCTTATTGGTAATGCTATTTGCGAACCATTCATGCCCCGCTTCATGGATAATGATAAAGTCAAATTTTAAACCCCAACCACTATCCGATAGATCAGTACCGCGATATCCGTTTTGGTAGCCATTACCATAGGTTACCGAACTTTGGTGTTCCATGCCCAAGTAGGGCGCCTCAACCAATTTAAACCCGTCTTCATAAAAAGGGTAGGGGCCAAACCAGTGCTCAAAGGCTTGAAGCATGGGCTTGGTTTGTTTGAACTGTTCTTTTGCTTTTTCTAAATTTTCACGCAGCACCCAATAATCGAGATCAAGTGCTCCGTTTTCTCCGTTATAGGTTTCGGAAAAATGCACGTAGTCGCCAATATTGACATTTACCCCGTAATTATTTATGGGGCTATTTACATACCAGTGCGTGGTGCGTGTGTTTTTATTTTCCTCGGTCTTTTTTAGGCGACCGTTTGATACGTTGAACAAGTTTTTGGGTACGGTCACGCTAATGGCCATACTGTCAACTTCATCATACATATGGTCTTTACATGGCCACCAAACACTTGCTCCCAATCCTTGACATGATGTCGCTACAAAATGATTGTTACTCACATCTCTTTTCCATGAAAACCCACCATCCCATGGAGCTCTTTTGGCTTCTTTTGGATTGCCCGAGTAGTACACCACAATTTCGTTCTCGTCCCCAACCTTTTGAGGATGGGTAAGCAAAACCATATAGGCGTTTTTGCCTTCTTTCCGGAAATTCAAAGTCTTACCATTTTGAACGACCTTCTCAATTTTCAAAGGTGGTTGTAAGTCTACTTGTAGGATATCTTTTTCGGTCAGCACTTTGTAACGAATCGTGTTTTTACCTTGGATAAACTTTTCATCTGGTTTGACCTCAATATCCAAATGATAAAAAGTTAAGTCCCACCACTCGCGTTCAGGGGTAATACTCCCCCTTAAAAACTCGTCTTGGGTAAAGCCCAAATCGTTTTGAGCCGATAAAAAAGTGAAGAATAGGATAAAAAAAGTCGCAACTATATTTTTCATTCAATGATTTTTAGCGGAATACACCTGAAGGGAATACAACCGGACTTTCATGTCCATTTTCACCTACCGAGGATACCCCAAAAAAGTAATTGTCGATAATTATGCCATCCAGCGTTTTACCTAAAAAATTCCCGTCTACGTATCGGGAATTGTCCCATGTTGGGCTAGTCGTCTCTCGCCAATAAATTTTATAGCCTTTAGCTCCCTTCACTTCTTCCCAACGCAGGTTTACAGAAGGTCTAACGATACCTCCAATTTTCACTCCGGTCGGAGCTGGTGGAGCCCAAGCGATTGATGCTAAGGAAATTGCGTTCACAGCGGTCAGCTTTTTGGCATATTCGAAATTAACATGTTCTAGTACGTCGCCATAAGCGATACCATCTTCAACGCGAATATCTTGGTGTTGTTGTGTGTAGTTTTCGTGTGCCTCCATAATTCTGATACCGGCATAACCAGCATCATTAAATGGGCGATGATGGCCACCCCTGCCGAACCTGTCCAATCGGTAAATCAACATCGGATTCATTTCTGGCATATAGGTTTTGGTCATTTTGTGTACATAACGAGCCAACTGTCTTGAAATTCCATCTACTTCACCGCCATAGTACCTTCTAAGCCTTCTTTGGTCTTCGGTGTCAGTGGTTGAGGTGGGTTCTGAAAAAATTCGGAAGTCTGTATTACTAACGACGCCATCTACCCCTTTGATATTACCAATCATGTCATTATTCAAGATACCAACGATATCCCAATTGTTTTCCTTGGCATATTCAGCAAGCCCTTTGCCTCCGTAGAGCCCCTGCTCTTCACCAGATAATCCAACGAAAATAATACTGCTTTCAAAACTGTATTTTGATAACACTCGGGCTGCTTCAATAGTCCCGGCCATCCCACTGGCGTTATCATTGGCCCCGGGGGAGTCAGAGGTAAAATTATTGGGGTCACTGACCCGTGAGTCAATGTCGCCGCTCATAATAATAAAACGATTGGGGTATTTGGTACCGCGTTTAATGGCCAACACATTAACCACCCAAACATCTTTAACAATTCTGCGGTTATCGTCTTTTTTGACAAAGTTTTTTTGATAGAACACCTCAAGACAACTGCCGCAATCCAAAGAAATTTTATCAAATTCAGACTTTATCCAGCGCCTTGCTGCGCCTATTCCCCTGGTATTTGAAACGGTATCGCTCAGGGTATGCCTTGTGCCAAAATTGGCCAGGGTTGTAATGTCTTTCTCAATCCTCTCAACTGAAATTGAATCAATGATGTCATAAAGGCGATTATCGGTTTGTGCCCATAAACTTATGGGAATGAGAACAAGGGTTATTAGAATCTTTTTCATGAAGAGAGATTAGAATGCTTTTTAAAGAACTGTTTTGAATGCAAATAACACAAGGGCCCCAAGAAAACATAGAAAAAACCGGGCAATCCGAAGATAATTCCAATTTTGGTGAGCGCAATTAACACTAAAATAAGACCAACAAGTACAAAGATGGCAAAGTGCCTAGCATAAAAGTATAGTTCTATGGTGTTTTCGCCTGAAGGCGATTTCTTATAAGCTCTGTAATACATCAATGAAAAACACAAAAAAATCAGCAAAAAACCAATACCGTACATTATAAATAGATTCGCCAGGTCTTCTGCGGTTTTCACACCAACACCCATCCATGATTGTACCAGATTCTTTAATGGAAAAACATAATAAAGTGCTACAAACAAGAGAATGGCGTTAAGGGCAATCAAACCATTATCCATATAGTTCGTTCTCCTGAAAAAATTATAGTGCACCCACCAAATCGCGACCAAAACAAAGAAACTGACGAAAAAACTCAAGAATCCAGTAGAGGAAGATTTGGTCAGCATAAAGTCATTGCCCATATCAAAAGAGACTACCATGAGGGTTGCGGCAAAAGCGAAAACACCATCACTAAATGCCTCTACACGACTAGGATTATGGGGAAACTTCACACCGTTGGATTATTGAACAAAAGTTACTTTACTAATTTTTCCATCTTCAACCTCATAAATTGCCACTGCTGAGAAATTTCGACCATTAACGGTCAGGTACTCTTCATCGATAACCTTATTGCCGATAACAATTCGGTTTTTGATTTCACAATGTAAATCGGGTGTTGATTCGAAGAAGCCCTGGTACCCTGGCCGCATTTTTTCCGCTCCTTCTGTGGTCAAGGTATTTGGGTAGTTATACAATTCCACATTTTCGGTGTAAGTATCCATAAAACCATCAATATCACGATTATTGTAGGCATCCAATTGTTGTTGTACGATAGGTTCTGGATCTTCGACCTCTTCATCGAAAATAAAATTCATGCTCGCGATTCGGCCGTTCTTTACTTCATAAATGGCAACCTGATGACTTTGATTGCCATTGTCAGTAGCTAATTCTTGGTCAATTACCTTGTTGCCGATTACTATTCTTGCGGTTACTTTAACTTCAGTTGACTCCACGCTTTCGAGATAGGCTTCATAGTTTTTGAGCATGGTTTGCCTTCCTGTATACATTGTGTCTGTAGGAAATCTTCCTACCCATACATTTTCGTCATAGCAACTGACAAAAGCATTAAGATCATGGGCATTATAAGAATCTACTTGTTTTTGAACAATGTGCTCTGGGGATATTTCTGCAACTAAGACCAATTTGGTTTCTGATTCGTTTATTGCAATTCGAGTGATATTATTGATATCATTGCCTATAAAAGTGGCTGCGACTTGCCATTCATTCCCTTCATCAGGTCTAAGTTTCATCAACATATTGTTGTATCCAGCCAATAATAATCCGTTAGATGTCCAAGCAAAATCGTCAACTGTGCGTACCGTAGTAATGGAATCGTTTTGCCCACTCTGCACATCCATTGATTTTAAAACTGACTTACCACCTTCCTTACTGACATAGCTAATGCGGTTAGAGTTGGGTAATTTTAGAAGGTTGCGGCCAACACTTTTCTGTACGGTGTAATTATTACCTTCATTCAAGTGGCTTAGTACCAAATCCATGCGATTTTCAACCAGAACCGTATTTACCAATAGACTTTCACTGTACCATAAATGATACCCAACCTTTGCATCTTTTAAAATGGGTTTCGAATTACCGTTTTTCGTATTGTAGCGATACAACCGTTGTAGACCGGTCGTATCAAGACGAATTGCTGAAATATCCGTGCTATTTGGAATTCGCGTAGGAGAGTATTCGCTGCCTACGGGAGTATCGGTTAACCAAGTGGTTTTTCCATCCTTGATACTGTATTGACGAACATCGGTCTGTCCATTTCTAGTGGATGAAAATAGGATGGTCTCGTCATCAAAAAATGAAGGTTGATTGTCGTAACCGTCATTATTGGAAATATTGATTTTGTTGGAAAGGATGATACTGTCTCCATCTACTTTTAAATCAAAAAGATAAATATCAGTGTCTGGTTGTGCGATTGCTAAAAAACAAAAAACCTGAAATAATAGGCCGATGATTGACTTTTTCATTTGTTTTCTGGATTAAGGAATTCTTTCAATAAAGACCTCACTTTTGTGACGCCTTCTACATGGTATTTTGCCTGTGTTTTTTTCAATCCTACCTTTACCGTTATCGCATTTTTGGGGAGTTCCTGAAACATGAATTCGTCGGTCCAATCATCTCCAATAGCAAATACAAAGTCGTAATCATCTTCACCCAGCATGCGAACTGATGCCCTTCCTTTATTGACATTGCTGCTCTTTACCTCCATAACCTTATTGCCATTCAATACACTGATATCGTCATTGCCTATTAAACTTGTCAATACGGTATTGAGTTCAGTTGCCCTTTTCTCCCCAAAGTCGGGATCCGTGTTGCGATAATGCCACGCAAGCGAATAGTTCTTCTCTTCAATAAAAGAACCAGGGGTTCGATCAACAAATGACTCCAATACGGGCATTATTTTTTCCATCCATTCACCCTTGACTTTTTCAAGCAGCTTAAAGTCTTCACCATTTCTTGAAATCCATACGCCATGCTCCACAATCATATTGTACTTTCTATCCAGGAACCATCGGGTAAAGGTTTCTTTGTCTCGACCACTTATCAAAAATAGCGTAGTATTTTCCTGATGGTGAAGGGCATCCAATAGCTCATACAATTCGGTGTCCGGTGAGGCTTTCTGTGGGTCTTTATGAAAGCCGGTGAGTGTTCCGTCATAATCCAAAAAGAGTAATCTTTTGGTCGCAGATTTGTATTGCGAAGTAATCCATTGCAAAATATCGGGCGATATTTTTTGCGATACGAATGTCCCAACACCCTGTCTTTGAGATCGTAACGAATCCATAAACTCATTGGCCCATACTTCGACATTATAGCGTTTCAATCTATTCTGGAGGAACATATTTCGCGCCATCTGCTCCTCTTCTGGCATGGTAATCGCCCTTTTTAGCGTATCGGCCTGTTGCTCAAAATTATTGGGATTAATCAATAAAGCTTCATTCATCTCATAGGCGGACCCGGCCATCTCACTTAATATTAAAACACCGGTCTTATCGATTCGGGTGGCAATATATTCTTTGGCGACCAGGTTCATCCCATCCCGCAGTGGCGTAAGCCAAGCAATGTCTGAAGACGTGTATAGGTCAATGAGATTTCCAAAAGGTAGGGAACGGTAGAAATACCATATTGGGGTCCAATTTACCGTAGAAAGTTCTCCATTGATACGCCCGACCAATTCATCAATTTCGCGTTTCAGTAATTGATATTGTGGAACATTCGCTCGTGAGGGAACGGCAAGAATAATCAACCGAACCTTTTCTTTGTATTCTGGGTACTTATTTAAGAAATACTCAAATGCATTAATTCGTTTGGCAATTCCCTTGCTGTAATCCAACCGGTCAATGGAAACAATCAGCTTGGTATCAGGAGCCGAAATTTTATGGTCGTCAAGTTTTTTCTGAAGATCGGTTCGTTCTTTTCCCTTTAATGCAGTACTCTTCAATGCAGCTTGGTGGAATTTGTCGTAATCAATTCCCATGGGGAAAGAATCGACCTTGATGACCCTATTTTCAAGGTACACATCATTAAAACTCACATCCAATCCTAGAAGACGTCTAACCGAGCTTAAAAAATGCCGCTCGTAGTCATAGGTATGGAATCCAATCAAATCAGAACCCAATAAACCTTGCAACACCTCTTCACGCCATGGCAGCGTCCTAAATATCTCATAGGATGGAAATGGAATGTGCAGAAAGAAACCAATGGTTGCATTTGGCCGTTTCTCTTTCACCATTTCTGGTACCAGCATCAATTGATAGTCGTGTACCCAGATAAAATCGTCGTCATCAGCATTTTCCAAAATGGCATCTGCAAACTTTTGGTTAACCGTTTTGTAGATTTCCCAGAACTGCAATTCGAACTCAGTGTATTCAAAAAAATAATGGAACAAGGGCCATACGGTACGATTGCTAAAACCAAAATAAAAA
>CAYNUM010000079.1:0-7878 GCA_964400025.1 uncultured Croceivirga sp. | reverse complement strand
GAACTTCCAGGAAATAAAAGAAAAAAAGAAAAACCCTCATTTAGAGGGCTTTTCTTTTTTCTGTCCTAGGCTCGTAAGATATCAGAATAACGGTCTTTGTATCCAACTAAGACCAAGATATTGAGCAATAAGAGTGCCAAGGCCGGTCCAATTCCACTTGGTGCCAAAGTAGCGTGAAAGAGCACGGCATTTACAGATACGCTCATTAAAATTAGGGCCATCAATGCCCCAAATTTATTGAAGATAAGGGCCAGCCCGGCCACGATTTCAACAATGGCCACTAAAGCCATGGTCTTGCTGCTCATTAATGCCCCAAAATAACCACCTGCGGCCTCTGGAAGTTCTGGTGGTGGTAAAAACTGTAAAAACTTGTTCAGTCCAAAAACTAGAACAAAGACACCCAGTAGTATTCTGAATACCATAAAAACTTTTGAATTCATACTACAAATATTAGTTAGTTATTAATTAAATGTAGTAAAAATTGATAATTTCTTACATTATCAGCCAAAAAACTAAAGATATTTTAAAAGCCCCCCATCGATGGGTATGTTGACTCCATTGATGTATGCCGCTTTATCTGAAGCTAGAAATGTCACCAAATAACCGTATTCTTCTGGCATTCCAATTCGTTTGGTGGGTACTTGCTCTTCCATAGCTTTTCTGACGTCTGCTTCACTGACACCCATTTTCTCGGCTTTTTTTGCATTCAGTTGTGCAATACGCTCGGTATCAAAATAACCCGTTAGAACGTTGTTTACAGTGATTCCGTTTTTTGCGACATCAATGGCCAAGCCTTTTCCCCAGGTCACTACGGCCGCCCGAATGGTATTTGAAAGTGCCAGGTAATTTAATGGTTCTTTGACCGAAATAGAAGCTACATTGATTATTCTGCCCCAGTTATTTTTTTGCATGTGAGGTAAGGCAAGTTCAGTAGTAAAGACAACTGATTTGAATAATAGGTCAAAGGCCGATTGGTAATCATCTACTGTTTTTTCCAAGGCTCCGCCTGCTTCCGGACCTTGAGTGTTATTGACCAAAATATCTACCGAATTTTCTTTAAAATAATTAGTGATTGTGGTTTCATACGCCTCTAAATCGGTAAAATCGACCCTAAGGTATTGATGCTTTTGACCATTATTAGTGGGCAAACCCTCGATAATTGCCTTCATTTTATCCTCACTACGGGCCATTAGGGTTACAATGGCGCCGCTTGCAGCGAGTTGTTGCGCAATTGCTTTTCCAATACCTCTACTGCTTCCGCCGACCAGAGCTCTTTTCCCTTTTAAATTAATTTCCATATAAATATTTTAACACCTAACACCTAACACCTAACACCTAACACCTAACACCTAACACCTAACACCTAACACCTAAACCTACTTATATTCCTCACGAACCGGGCTAAATACATCCATCAGTTTGCAAGGGGTCAAGGCCTTGCCGCTATGGGTTGTGTTTGAAGGAATTACAACTACATCACCTGAGATATAAATTTTGGTTTCTCCTTTAAGCGTAAATTCAAAACTACCTTCGACCACATGCATTATTTGTTCATGGTGATGATGGTGTTCAGGTACTTCAGCACCTTTATCAACCGTCCAAAAGACCCAGCTTATTTTTTCTCCATGCACTAACCGACCGTGGTATCCAGGCATGATTTCTTTGGATTCAATTTTTGATAAATTCATAGTTGTTATTTTCAGAGGTAAGATAAAATAAACCTAAAGGCAATGGCTATCTTTAACTCGAAATTTTAATAAATGAAAGTTCACTTTATCGCGATAGGAGGTGCCGCGATGCACAATTTGGCCTTGGCACTTGACCATAAAGGATACCAAATAACAGGCAGCGACGATATTATTTTTGACCCTTCAAAAAGTCGTTTGGAGGCCAAAGGGCTATTGCCCGAAGAATTCGGGTGGTTTCCTGAAAAAATTACCACAGCACTCGATGCCGTCATTTTGGGAATGCATGCTAAACCCGATAATCCTGAATTACTAAAAGCACAGGAGCTTAGTGTAAAAATCTATTCGTACCCTGAGTTTTTATATGAGCAGTCAAAACATAAAACACGTGTGGTCATTGGGGGCAGCCATGGCAAAACCACGATAACTTCAATGATTTTGCATGTACTTGATTATTGTGATGTTCAAGTAGATTATATGGTGGGGGCACAACTCGAAGGTTTCGAGCGTATGGTACATCTTACTGAGGATAACGATTTCATTGTTTTGGAAGGCGACGAATATTTAAGTTCGCCAATCGACAGAAGGCCAAAATTTCATTTATACCAACCCAATATCGCATTGCTTAGTGGTATCGCTTGGGATCATATCAATGTTTTCCCTACTTATGAAAACTATGTGGAACAGTTTGAAATTTTCGTTGATGGTATCGTAAATGGAGGAAGCATAACCTATAATGTCGAAGACGAAGAGGTGAAAAAAGTGGTGGAAGCTTCTATGAATACCATTCGGAAGTTCCCGTATGAAACACCAGAGTATTCTGTGGAGGGTGGGACTACCCTTTTGGAAACGGAAGATGGCCCCATGCCCTTGGAGATATTTGGCAAACATAACCTCAATAATCTGATGGGTGCGAAGTGGATTTGTCAGCAAATGGGGGTAGATGAGGTAGATTTTTATGAAGCCATAGGCACTTTTAAGGGAGCCAGTAAACGAATGGAAAAACTGGCAGAAGGAAAAACGGGTATAGCGTTTAAGGACTTTGCGCATTCGCCCAGTAAGGTCAAGGCAACTACCAAAGCGGTTAAAGAGCAGTTTTCGGCTAAAAGGGTGCTTGCCTGTTTGGAATTACATACGTACAGTAGTTTAAATTCCACATTTTTAAAAGAATATGAGGGCGCTCTTGATGCAGCGGACGAGGCGGTGGTTTTCTATTCTCCGGAAGCTGTCAAAATTAAAAGACTCGTTGAGGTAACGGAAAACCAAATTTCATCGGCGTTTAAGAGAAATGACTTAAGGGTATTTACCGACCCTAATGAGTTTCAAGAGTTTTTGTTTTCTCAGAATTTCGACAGTACTGCCCTTTTGTTGATGAGTTCAGGAAATTATGGAGGATTGGATTTTGAAACGGTAAAGAAGTTCTTTTCCTAGATAGGAACTTTTTTAATTCAAATAGAATCGTTGTCTTTTGTGACCTACGATAAGGCCAATCATTCCTATCAAGAACAATAATAAAAAGATATAAAAGACATTCTCATTTCTAAGAAACAATTTGCCCAGAATTGTCACCACTAAGAAAAAAATCCCCTGTATCATCCATATAGGGTCATTTTCCAATCTTGTTTTTGTTGACCCGGTTGGCGTCTGATTGACCAGAACTTTCACAGACTCCCAATCCCAATACAAAAGGAACAGTGTTGAAATCAACATTAGCCCAGTTATTATTGGTGTTCCATTAAAATCGTAAGAAATTGTAATCACAAAGATGTTGGCGATAATCGGTAAGAAAAGTACGGCTCCCAGCTTGGCATAACGTTGGGTTAGAAGCAGCGCTCCAGTAACAAGTTGGGCAACGCCAATGAACCGCCAGTAAATGCCTGAGGCATACAAGGTTTCAAAAAAGTGCCAGGCTGAGTCTATGGGGTTTTGAAGACCTGGCTCTGCTGTAAAACGTAACCCCTGAATTTTTACCAAGCTTGCAAATACAAAAGCAAAACCCAGTAAATACCTAAGGTAGATAACAAATAATTGAAACCACGTATTTTGTTTCATTACGGTTGGTTATAACTCATTCTATAGACGAAGCAAGTGAATTTTTGTAACTGCTTTCTTCAAATATGATTGCTCTAGTTTCTTTTTTAGAAATGATTGGAATTGAAAAAGATTAAATTGAAAAAAAGTGCTATGGATGAAAGGGGAATAGGGGAAATTAACTCCATTAAATAAAATGTAGTAAAATACTTACAAATTATATACTAGCACAGACCTGATTGCGTTATAGGTTTCCCAACTCTTTATATTTTGAAAAGCCTTCTACTATCTATTTGCTTCATCCTGTGCAGCTTTGCGATGTATTCACAGGTGCCGAACACCAATAACTATTTTCCAAAAGAACTTTCTAATTCAGAAATAGGTACCGCTTTAGATAGTCTCGAGGCGAAGATGATCCGTGAATTCTACAAGCATAATTATATAAAAACCCTTCAGTATTCAGATACGGCTTTTGCCTTGGCCAAACGTTTGAATGATCCGCAACGGCATTTTAGAATTTCAAGAGCGGTGGGCAGTGCGTTTGTAAAAATGGGTGATACGTCAAGGGCCAAAAAAATATTTACCACCTCTTGGGAGCAAGCGGAGTTGCGCCAAGATACGGCTGCTATTGCTAAGAGCATTGCAGATTTGGGTAACTTTTATAACGTTTTTGGCAATCCGGAACAGGCAATTTCATCCTATACTACAGCTCTGGAGATGACTAAAGAGACTCAAGAAAATTTCAGACAATTGTACATTTTACATAACAATTTGGCTGAACTCTATTTGAATAGGGGCGAAGTGGAAAAGGCCAGTCCCCATGTTGAAAGGCTTGAAGATTTTTTGACAGATTCCAGTCCTTTAATGCTAAAGTCAGGTGCTCATTTCTTAAAGGGTAAATTCCTATCGTCTCAAAAGTACTCTGGTCAAGCAATTGAGGAATTTATTACCAGTATAGCGCAGGCTAAAAAGGCTCACTATGTCGATGGTGTTGTTCAAGGCTACAATGCCTATTTGGATGAGCTTATAAAACTGGGGGAGTATAAAAAGGCCCATTATGTAAGATTGGATTTGGATGAATACAACGATCAAAAAGCTGAGGTTGATAAGGTGGCTGCAATCAAGGAGGTTACTGAGCGAATGAATGTTGAACAGTACAAACAAGAATTAATAGCGAAAAACCTCGAAAATGAGATTAACCTTCAAGTAGCTAAACGAAGTAAGACCATACTTCTTGCGGCAACGATGGTTTCCATAATCCTAACAATTTTCTTGGTTACGTTCTTGGTGTCATCTAAAAAGCGTAAAAGTTTGGTGCACAGTTTAACCCAAAGTAATAATCAATACTTAGAGGCGAAGAAAAAGGCAGAAGATCTATCAAAGGTCAAAACCGCTTTTCTTTCGGCAATTAGTCATGAGCTTAGAACACCTTTATATGGAATTATAGGAATCGCATCAATTCTGCAACAGAATCCAAGACTTGAAGATTTTAAGGAGGATTTGGGTTCATTAAAGTTTTCGGCCGATTATCTTTTGGCGCTTATTAATGATTTACTTTTTTTGAATAAGATTGAGTCTTTTAAGAATCATAAGCTAGAAAAAGAACCTTTTGATATTCGCCTTCTAGTGAATAATATTTTGAATTCACTTGAATTCATGCGGAACAAAAACAATAACTATTTTGATATTTCTATATCAAATGATGTCCCTAGAGTACTTAAGGGTGACCATGTCAAGCTTTCCCAAATTTTGATTAACCTCATCGGAAATGCATGTAAGTTTACCGAAGAAGGAACAATTAAGGTGGTTATTGAGCAAACTGCCTTTTCAGCGAAAAACGCTAGCCTTAAATTCACGGTCACTGATAATGGCATTGGTATTTCAGAAGAAAAGCAAGCCATAATTTTTGAAGAGTTTACCCAGGACAAAAAATCCAATACTTTTCATGGAACTGGCTTAGGTTTGGCCATAGTTAAAAGGTTGATAAGTCTACATGATTCATCCATAAGCTTAAAAAGTGAGCTGAACAAGGGTACTGAGTTTAGTTTTACCATTGATTATGAGGTAGGCTTGAATGAAGAGCTTAAAGTGGTACAAGACGGAAGTGAAACTGAAAAAAGTATCCAAGGGTGTCATATTTTAATTGTCGACGACAATAAAATAAACAGATTGGTGACCCGTAAAATTTTAGAGTCCAACAGTTTTGTCTGTACCCTTGCAGAAAATGGTCAAATAGCCCTTGAGGCGGCCAAAGAAGAAATATTCGATTTGATCCTGATGGATATCAACATGCCCGTAATGAACGGTATTGAGGCGACCACTGAAATAAGAAAGTTCAATGCCGAGGTACCTATTATTGCTTTGACAGCCACAGACCCATCTCAACTTGACGATGATTTTGCAAGTGCAGGTTTTTCAGATACCATCATAAAGCCTTTTGAAACCATGGAATTTCTCGAGACCATCAGGCATAATTTTTTGGACACCATGAAAGTTTGATTAGACCCCAAACTGTCTCAAGTGATGATCTAAGTGCTTGTACTGCATCTGACCCCATTGATCGTAGGTGAAATGGCCGAAGGCCGGATGCGGTTTGCGCTCTTTTTGATCTTGGGTGGCATAGAATTCATCAATTAAAGTTTCTAAACCGTTTTTTTCGGTATGAAAGTCACGCTCGTCATTTACCTTAAATGTTGGGGCAGTTGGGGAGTTCTTACGCCAAGGTTTATCGTTGTATAGGCTTTTTTTAAATGATTTCATTAAGAGACCCATAAAAAAGTTAGGTTTCTTTAATTTCATTTTTCCCAATGCGATTTCTAGTGGAAACTGACAATGGCGTAGCATTTGACCAACATCCATTTTTCCCCATTCACGTTTGCTTTCAGGCGTAAGTTGATTCAATCGCTCTAGAACTTCAGTATGTGACGGTGGGTCAAAAATTGATTTCATTATGTTCTCTTTGAATATGAAAAGGTACAATAAATCAAGATGATTTATATTTATTGAATGCGTGAAAAGCCACCAAAACTCTCCATAAAGGACTGGGCAGATGATGATAGACCTCGAGAAAAGCTATTGACCAAGGGTAGGGCAGTACTTTCAGATGCTGAATTAATAGCTATTCTCATTGGCTCTGGCAATCGGGATGAAAGTGCAGTTGATCTGAGCAAACGTATTTTGTCGTCAGTTGACAATAACCTAAACGAACTGGGTAAACTTTCCATTAAACAGTTAATGCATTTTAAGGGTATTGGTGAAGCCAAGGCCCTTAGTATAGCTGCTGCTCTTGAGGTAGGGCGAAGAAGAGGGGGTGAAAATCAATCTAAAGTCGAGAAAATTTCAAGTAGCAAAGATGTTTTTGATTTGCTGCAGCCGATTATGGGCGAGTTGCCCCATGAAGAATTCTGGATTGTTTATTTGAACAATTCCAACAAAGTATTATTTAAAGAACAGTTGAGTAAGGGAGGCATGACTGGAACCCTTGTAGATGTGCGATTGTTGATGAAAAAAGCTTTGGAACACAATGCTGTTGGGTTAATTCTGGCACACAATCACCCTTCTGCTTAAAAATTTGTGTGTAAGTGAAAAAAGTGATGAAAATTCATCAAATCTTCACAACTTAAATAGCTCAGATAAATCTACTTTAAGAGCTTTTGATAGTACATAGGCAGTAGAAATAGTAGAGTTTATTTCGCCCCTTTCTATTCTTCCTATTTGAGAAAGTGAGATATCTGCATCATTAGCAAGTTCTTCCTGGGTCAACCCCGCACTCTTTCGGAGTAACCTAATATTGTTTCCGAATTTTTTAAGTAGCTCTTCGTCCTTTACGTTTATCACAAACTAAAAGTCCCCAAACCGAGTACAATACATAAACGCATATATGCGTTATTTTAAAGTTGTACAAGAACCTAATATCGGTCTTACAGTCATTTTTAACAAAACCCTGCATCAATGTTTTTTGGAGTTGCAATAATCGCTGGCCTGTTTATATGGGCAATAATTTATAATTCAAACAAATCAAAAAGGACTTTTCAATACCAACCTAAACAAGGTTCTGAACCACGTCGCGTAACGGTTGATAGTTTGAGAATATCAAGAGAGGATTCAATTGAACAGCTTCAAAACACGGTTGAAGTGGCATTTCGTAATCATATCAAAAGGT
>CAYNUM010000078.1:0-7889 GCA_964400025.1 uncultured Croceivirga sp. | reverse complement strand
GCAAACCGTAGATATTTCCCAAAAAATTGGTCAAGACAACATCCTAAAACTACGCGGTACGCAAAATGAATTCATTCCATTGCAGCAAGCCTATTCAAATAAAGTACGCCTGCAATTCAACAACGACCCAAGTGCCGATGGTATTTATGCCGTTTTGAACGGAAACGACACCGTACAACATTTGAGCTTCAATTTCCGTCGCAATGAAAGCCAGCTCAAGTATATCGAAGCCAAAGAATTGGAAGGTTTTACAGCACATGAAAATATTTACGGCCTTTTTGAGGAATTACGACAAGATACTTCCATAACGAACTATTGGAAATGGTTTGTTACATTTGCCCTGCTCTGTGTAGTACTGGAACTACTGATTCAAAAACTGCTTCCATGAACGTACTTTTAAAATCCGCAACCATAGTAGCTCCAGAAGACAATTCCCTTCATTTAAAGAAAAGGGACATTTACATCAAAAATGGCAAAATCGCCAAGATAGCCTCCAAAATTACCGACGCTGAAGATGTACGCTCCATAGATTTGGAAAACCTTCACGTATCAATTGGGTGGTTTGACAGTGGGGTGGCTTTTGGGGAACCAGGTTATGAAGAAAGAGAGACTTTGGCACACGGTCTCGATGTTGCGGCAAAAAGTGGGTTCACTGAAGTGCTTTTAAACACCAATACCCACCCTACTCCTGATTCAAGCTCCGACATTGTTTTCCTTAAGGAACGAAGTGCTAAAAAGAGTACCAAACTCTACCCCTTAGGAAATCTTACTGTTCAAGGCAAGGGCGAAGCTCTGGCCGAAATGTTTGACATGTATCAATCTGGCGCCATCGCTTTTTACGATTTTAAAGCTCCCCTGGAGAATGGCAACCTTATGAAAATTGCGCTTCAATATGCGCAGAATTTTGATGGTTTGATATTCTCTTATCCCTTGAATAAAGCAATTAAGGGAAAAGGCGTTGCCAATGAAGGAGCAGTTTCCACAAGATTGGGATTAAAGGGTATCCCTGCCCTAGCAGAAGAACTTCAAATCGCTAGAGATTTGTATATTTTGGAATATACTGGTGGAAAATTACATATTCCAACAATCTCCTCTGAAGGCTCCGTCAAACTAATTGCCGAGGCAAAGAAGAAAGGACTTGATGTAAGTTGTAGTGTCGCCATTCATAATTTAGTACTTACCGATGATTGTTTGGAAGAGTTTGATTCAAATTATAAATTGATGCCACCGCTCCGAACGAAAAAAGATGCAAAAGCCTTACAAAAGGCTTTACTTAATGGCACCATTGATTTCGTTACCTCAGATCACACACCATTGGATATTGAGGAAAAGCGAGTGGAATTCGACAATGCAGGTTATGGTACCATTGGCCTTGAAAGTTCTTTCGGCGCCCTCAACACAACATTTGGTTTGGAGAAATCGATAGAAATCCTGACCAGAGGCCGTAGTCGATTTGGAATTCCAGCCCCAAAATTGGAAAAAGAAGCTGCGGCTAATTTGACCTTGTTCAATCCTAATGGAGAATCGACCTTTCAAAAAGAAGATATACGATCAACCTCAAAAAACAGTGCATTTACAGGACAAACCATGACCGGTAGGGTGTATGGAATCATAAACAACGGAAAAGTTACTCTAGCCTAATGAATAAGACCGCTGAAGAAGGAAGAACGGTTGCTATCATTGCCTATTTGACCATAGTTGGATGCTTGATTGCCATTACCATGAACATTGAACCAAAGAACCCGTTCTCCAGGTTTCATATCCGTCAGGCTTTTGGCATTCACGTCCTATATCATATTTTGGCCATTGCACTGAGCTATCTAGGATTTGTGTGGGCAGCGGTAGGCTTGTTCTTTATTTACCTACTTATTTGGGGATTCGGATTCATAAATGCCATGAATGGAAAAACCAAGTCTTTACCTCTTTTGGGTAAGTATTTTCAAAAGTGGTTTACCTTTATCCAATAACAAAACTTGTCCCTATAACTCCTATCTCTTATGGAACCTACTTCACTGTCACTGAAACACCTGATTCGACCAAATAAAACCCAAGTACAAAACCCGCCCGTACTTTTCATGCTTCATGGCTATGGAAGCAACGAAGAGGACCTGTTTTCGTTCGCTACGGAACTTCCTGACGAACTTTTTATTATTTCAGTGAGAGCACCATACGATTTACAGCCATTTGGATATGCATGGTATGCCATTAATTTCGATGCGGAATACGGCAAGTGGAATGATAACGTGCAGGCTGGGGAATCCCGTGAAAAAATTGTAGCATTTTTGGATGAGGCATGCCAGGCATACGGATTGGACAAAGACAACATTACTTTATTGGGATTCAGCCAGGGTACCATTCTAAGTTTTTCCGTGGCGCTCTCCTACCCCGAGAAAATCAAAAATGTTATCGGCTTAAGTGGGTACATAAGTGAGGAAATTTTAGTCGAAGGATATAAAAACAAGAGCCATAATCATCTCAATATCTATAGTTCACATGGCCAAGTAGATGCAGTAATTCCTTTGGAATGGGCCCAACGCACCCCAGATTTTCTTACCCAGCTGGGCATAGAAAACAAATTCGAAGAGTTTCCTGTAGGGCATGGTGTTGCCCCACAAAATTTTTATTCTTTCAAAAACTGGTTGGAAGAAAAGATTTAGTTGCTTCGTGTGTACAACAGATGGTCAACCAAGGTAAAATCAACACTTAGATTATCCTTTAGTTCGTATTTGATTACCAAATCACCCCAATATTTACCGTCTGAAAAGTCGGCCAGAATCCATTTGTGGTTCAAGACCTTTATTTTATTGATTTTAAAATCACTTTCCATTCCCGCATAGGGTATTAATGGATTATCGCCTTTGCGTTCGTTGGTTTCCAACAGTTTATCTTCTATATAACGTGATGGATTATCCAGATTTAAATGGTCATAATAGGCCAAGGCATCGTCATTGTTTTCCAAGGAGAAGTATTGCATATCCAATAAACGAAACTGCGTTTTTTCCAAAGAATCTTTTAATGACAAAACTTCAGTTTCTAGGGTACTTATTTTATCAGCACTTGTATTTGCCATTTTTGTGCCTCTCATAACGAGAAAAAGGGCAATTAAAGCAGCAAATACAAAGAGGTATAGAAATATGTTCTTTTTCATATTAAAGCACAATCTTTAAGTTATCATAAGCTAGGTGCACATTTTTAGGAAGTTGTGCTTCAACCTCATCATGAAACCCCAACAAGTGACTGATATGGGTGAAATAGGTTTTTTCCGCACCTATATCCTTGGCAAATTCCAAAGCTTCTTCTAAATTAAAATGGGAATAGTGAGGCTTTACACGAAGGGCGTTGACCACCAAGGCCTTAAGGTTTCGTAATTTTTCAATTTCCTCATCTTCAATTCGTTTGATATCGGTCAGGTAAGCAAAATCCTTTATTCGAAATCCCAATACGGGAAGCCTATTATGAAATGCTTCTATGGGAATCACTTTTAAATCATCCAACTCAAAAGGAGTATTCTTGTCGATAACGTTGACAGTTACCGCAGGTGCTCCGGGATAACGGTCTTCATCGGCAAAAATATAATCAAAACGTCTCCTCAAGGATTCTAGCACCCTTTCATGAACATAAATGGGAATATCACCCTGACGAAAGAAAAACGGGCGAATATCATCAATGCCGGCCGTATGGTCCGAATGCTCATGGGTAAATAAAATCGCATCAAGGCGATCAACTGGATTTGACAACATCTGCTGCCGAAAATCTGGACCACAATCAATAACATAATTGTGCTCCTTCCAGGAAATAAGCACCGAAACCCGTAACCTTTTATCTTTTGGATTCTCGCTTAGGCATACCGGATGTTTACTTCCGATTATAGGAATTCCTTGTGAAGTTCCGGTTCCTAAAAACGTGACGGATAGCTGCTCTTTCATTTAAATCAAAATTATGACATAATTATAGAATAGGTTTCATCATCTTCTTAACTTTGAGAAGCTAAATGACTTGTTATGCCCATCGATAAAAACGTGGACAATGGCTTTGAAAATATTCCCTCCATTAAAGCCAAAACCCTTCGCATCAATTTGAACAAAGATATTTATGGCACATTTGCCGAAATTGGCGCTGGTCAAGAAACCGCCCGACATTTCTTTCGAGCAGGCGGGGCATCGGGGACGATAGCAAAGGCCATGAGCGCTTATGACAAAGCATTTAGCGATTCTATCTACGGTATTGAAGATGATGGTCGATATGTGACCCAAGCAAGGCTTCGAAGAATGCTCAAGCATGAGATGCGACTGGTCGAAGAACGTATTGACCGCAAGCAAAATCCTGACTATTTGTTCTTTTCGTTTGCCAACACGGTAGCTACAATAGATTTTTCAAAGCGGTATAAAGGCCATGGATGGGTTGGTCTTCGGTTTCAGTTGGAACCTAACCAAAAGGAGCCGAATGAAATCATTTTACACGTTCGCTTCAAACAAAACGAAGCGCGCTTACAACAGGAAACATTGGGTATACTTGGTGTCAACCTAATGTATGGCGCCTTTTTCAAATATGATAAGCCTAAAAAGCTCTTAAAGTATCTGTACGACCATATTGATAAGGACACGCTCGAAATTGACATGATCAATTTTCATGGCCCCAGTTTTAAAGATGTGGATAATCGCCTAATGAGTCTGCAGCTTATTAGGAATGATATGACAGATGCGGTAATGTTTGGGCCAGATGGTCACAATTTGTTACCAGCAGCGGTATTGTACAAAAAGAACATTTTGGCATTGCGTGGCAGTTTCAGACCGGTGACCAAGGTAAACATGGATATGTTCCAGAAATCATATGATATTTTCATAAGGGAGCAGACCGTAGATTATGACAATACCATTGTCATTTTTGAAATTACATTATCAAACCTAAAAGCCTCTGGTGAAATTGATGAGCAAGATTTCATGGATCGTGCTGAACTTTTGAGCTCTCTAGGTCACACGGTATTAATTTCGAAATTCCAAGAATACTATAAGGTTGTAGAGTATTTCAACAACTATACGAAGGCAAAAATCGGCTTGACCATGGGTATCAATAACCTTGTCGATGTTTTTGATGAAAAATATTACCGTCACCTAAGTGGTGGCATACTCGAAGCCTTTGGCAAACTCTTTTTCAAGGATCTAAAGGTTTACCTATATCCCATGAAAGATGCGCAGACCGGTCAAATTATGACCAGCAACAACGTCAAAGTGCATCCAAGGATGAAAGAACTCTACAAGTTCTTTAAATACAATGGCAAGGTGATGGACATCATTGACTACGATCCAGACATCATGCATATCTTCTCTAGAGATGTACTGCGACGTATGAAAAATGGCGAAAGTGGATGGGAAGAAATGTTACCAGAGGGTATTTCAGAAATGATACAGAAGAAGAAACTTTTTATTCGTGACGAAGTTCCTGAAGCGGAGGAAGTGGAAGACGAATAAGGTCTTCAAAAATTAAATTAGGGTCGTAAAATTTTGAAAATGATGATTTTACGACCCTAATTATTTATACTACAAAGATTTAGCCTTGCAATATCTGTGCAGCATGATCTTTTGTTTTGACCTTTTCGATAACACGGTCCACTACTCCATCTCCATTGATTAAAAATGTCATTCGGTGGAGTCCATCATATTCCTTACCCATGAATTTTTTAGGTCCCCAAACACCAAAGGTCTCGATAACCGTATGATCCTCATCAGCCAATAAGGGAAAAGGAAATTCATATTTGTTTCTAAAATTGGTCTGCTTTTTCTCCGAGTCTTCGCTTACCCCAAGTAGTTCATAGCCCTGAGCCTGAAGCTCCGCATAATTATCCCGTAAGTTACAGGCCTCAGCCGTACAACCAGGGGTATTCGCCCTTGGATAAAAGAATACTATGAGCTTTTTGCCTTTATAATCGGAAAGGGATACCGGGTTTCCATCTTGGTCTTTTGATGAAAATTCTGGTACTTTATCCCCTGCTTTGAGTGTGTTCATCACTTTATTACTTTTGTTTAATGTTTATTTCTCAAAATTAAACAATAATGACCAAAAAAGAGAAAGTTCAATTTACAATAGATACTTTGGAGGAGTTATATCCTGAAATTCCTGTACCGCTTGATCACAAAGACCCTTACACCCTTTTGATTGCGGTCTTGCTCTCAGCTCAAAGTACCGATGTTCGGGTAAACCAGATTACTCCTTTACTTTTTGAACGGGCTGACAATCCCTACGACATGGTCAAATTGACCGTGGAAGAAATTCGCGAAATCATACGGCCTGTAGGTCTTTCACCCATGAAATCAAAAGGTATACATGGGCTTTCAGAGATTTTAATTGAAAGATATGATGGCGAAGTTCCTAAGGAAATTGAACTTTTGGAAGAATTACCTGCAGTTGGTCACAAAACGGCAAGTGTGGTGGTATCACAAGCATTCGGTATTCCGGCATTTCCTGTTGACACACATATACATAGATTGATGTATAGATGGGGGTTTTCGAATGGGAAGAATGTAGTACAAACCGAAAGAGATGCAAAAAGACTATTTCCCGAAGAACTCTGGAACCGTTTACACCTTCAAATCATTTGGTACGGCAGGGAATATTCCCCCGCTAGGGGTTGGAACTTGGAAAAAGACCCAATTACGAAAACTGTTGGGAGAAAAACCGTGATTAAGGACTATTATAAAAGTAAAAAAGCCTCTTAAAAGAGGCTTTTTTACTGTGACTTTATGCTTTTTAGTTCAAAAAGCGCTCAAAAGTCAAATCTTTGTGATTGGCTACCTGGTAAGACCTTGAAAAAGACATCAAAAATGATACTGTTTCCGGCCTAGCCTTCGCAATTCTACAGGTTTTTGGTTTCTCGGAGTAAATTTCTTCCATATTATAGCGTTTAATTACAATATAAAAACGCCCCTAAAATGAAAATATTGCTCCGTTCGACCTAATGCAGATTAATTCGTTAAAACGATATTATTGCGTTGTACTATCTTTCTTAGGTTGATTAAGGCATATCGCATACGTCCTAGAGCCGTATTAATACTTACATCGGTATTCTCTGCAATTTCCTTAAAACTCATGTCTTTGTAAATACGCATGATCAAGACCTCCTTTTGGTCATCTGGAAGTTCTTCGATCAATTCAGATAAATCACTATCGATTTGGTCTTTGATCATTTGCTTCTCTACATTGAGCTTATCGTCTTTGATTACCGAGAAAATATTAAAGTCCTCACTACCCTCGAACTTAGGCATGCGCTTGTTCTTTCTAAAGTGGTCAATGATTAGGTTGTGCGCGATACGCATTACCCAAGGCAAGAATTTACCTTCCTCGCTGTATGAACCACGCTTCAAGGTTTTGATGACTTTAATAAAGGTATCTTGAAATATGTCTTCAGCGACATCTCTGTCCAGTACCTTCGAATAAATAAAACTTGTGATTTTTTGATTGTGACGATTAATAAGAGTTTCTAGGGCTTTCTCTTCGCCACCGATATATTGTTTGACCAATACAGAATCTTCGATTTGTAGTTCCATACAAATTACTTTTTCGGTTTAAACAGCACCGGTACAACGATTTGCACCGATTCGGAGTTATTAGTTTAATTGTAAAAAAGTAATTATCGCTGTATAGGCCTATCAGTTTTTAATTACAAATCAAAGATAGATAATAACAAAAGTTACCAAAAAAGTATGTTGTGATCTACAGTTTTTTAGATGTCAACATACGCAATATAGACATTAACACCCTCAAAGGGTATCTTTGCGTAAAAAAAATCGACGAATGACATCATTACAAGATGTAGACCCTAAGGAGCATATTATCATAAAAGGTGCCAAACTTCATAATTTGAAGAACGTTGACGTCGTGATACCGAGAAATAA
>CAYNUM010000077.1:0-8033 GCA_964400025.1 uncultured Croceivirga sp. | reverse complement strand
AGTACTGCTATTTTTTTCGATTGTTTCATGCAACAACGATGATAATCCCGTTGAACCTATTGGTAATCCTGAACCAGTCGATGATATGGTTTCAACGGATGATGACGACGATGACGATTTAGAACCCTCAGAAACTGAAGGGTTGGAAATATTCGATGCTGAGAAAGTTTTCGATGGTTTGATTCTGGTGAATGACGCTTCGGCCAACAGAGTTTATCTGATGGACAAAGAAACAGAAATTGTACATGAATGGGACATGGCGGGAAAACGTTTGGGAAATGATGCCTATTTACTTGAGAACGGACAATTACTGGCTATGCTCGAGGCAGAATCCCCAATTTTGACCCTTGGTGGTTTTGGCGGGGTCGTTGCACTTATGAACAAAAACGGCAATATAGATTGGAGCTATGAATATTCCAATGAAGATCATATTGCCCATCATGATGCAGAGTTATTGCCAAATGGAAATATCATTTTCTTAAGTTGGGAACGTAAATCCATGGAGGAGGCAAACGCAATTGGTTTTTCTGCTGGGACCCAAATAATTTATGACGCGATTCTTGAAATCGACCCAAGCACCAATGAAATTGTATGGGAATGGCATATGTGGGATCACCTGATTCAAGATTTTGACGATTCCAAACTCAACTTTGGAGAAGTTGCCCAAAACCCTCAATTGATTGATATAAACTATCTAGAAGTACCCAATGACGAAGGTGATGTGAGCCATGCCAACGGCCTGGCGTACGATGCTGAAAATGACCTTATCTATTTAAGTGCAAATTTTTATAGCGAGATATGGGTAATTGACCACAGTACAACAACGGAAGAAGCCAGAACGAACTCGGGTGGAAATTTCAATAAGGGTGGTGATTTGGTATACCGCTTTGGAAACCCAAGAGCATATAAAAACGATATGGGAGAAAGAAGGTTTGATAGAAATCATCATCCTAACCTTTTATCAGACGATAAGAAGGGCAATCTGCTCATGTTTGCCAATGGATTTTCAGATGAACAATCGACTGTTTATGAGTTAAAAATTCCAGAAACATTGAATCTCGTACCTAATACTGATAATGAACCTGAGGAAATCTGGAGTTTCACAGACCCAACACTTTATTCTGGTCGAGTATCTGGGGCCGTATTGCTACCCAATGGTAATAGATTGATTACCGAGGGAGATTTTGGCTTTTGGGAAGTAACAGTGGAAGGGGAAGTTGTCTGGCGTTATAACACATCAGGTTTTTTCTGGAGAGGTTACCATTTTAATAAAAATGATGAAGCCATAAGTAATTTGAATCTCTGATAGATCATATTTATCAACGATGATTATCAATTTCCCAAATGTTTATTGCTTTTTTTCACTGAAACGTCCGTTAAACCCAGATAAATTAGCGATCGTCTATTTTTCATTTTCTTAACATTTTCTTCGCAGGACACGAGCTATATTTACCTAGTTTTACGCACCAAAATTTGAGTTATGAAAAAAATACTAGCAATTTTCTCCTTTTTTACACTTGTAAACCTAAATGCGCAAATCTCGGGTCAGGTTGCAAATATGCAAATGAGTGCTGGTGGAGGAAACAATGATATCGTATCATATCTAACAGGGGATATCAACGCCAGAAAGGCCAAAACAAAAGTATTGGAAGCCGATATTCAAGGTTCAGCTTACACCTCAGATACCTTCTTACCAGCCCAATTGTTCTTTAGAGATGAATTTCAGTCAAATGTACTCTACAGATACAATGCTTACGCCGAAGAAATTGAGATCAAAGACAGTAATGTTGAAGGAGTAACAGTACAAGGCTTAGCAAGAGACAAAGACATTAAATTGGTGACTGCCGATGGTAAATCTTTCAGCTTTACCACTTTTATTGATAAGAAGGGCTTAACCCAAAATGGGTATTTAACCAAACTAGCAGATGGGAAATATAATTTTTACAAGCGCTTTGATGTAAAATATACCCAAGGTCAGAAATCACCTAATTCATTTGTAAAAGCGACCCCTCCGCGGTTTAGTAAGTTTACCGAGTATTACCTAGAACTTGATGGCAGAAATCGTATAGATGAGTTGGAGTTGAGTAACCGTAAACTTTTAAAACTTGTTGATGATTCCCAAAAAGAAGCTTTAAAAGTATTCTTAAAAGAAAACAACATCAAATTAAAAAGGGAAAAAGACGTTTACAAGGTTCTCGCCTTTTTGAACCAGTAATATAATTCACGTGTCAAAATCGGCTGTTGGCAGTCGATTTTGTTAAAAACCCCATCAATATTGAATATTGGCGGGGTTTTTAGTATATTAAAGAAAAAACATCATGAGAAAAATTAGCACACTCTTTGCGCTCCTATTGATAGGAGGCTCACTTTCGGCCCAAACATCTGGGCAAGTACCAACCTATACACCCGGCGTCGGAGCACAAACCGATGGGCTTTATTTGTATGCCATGGGTGCAATTTCAGATAAACTGGATAAACTTCAATATGAGGACAATTCCATTGAGGGGTCTCCATATTTATCGAATACATTTCAGTTCGGCCAATTGTATTATGGTGATGAATTGGTAGACGAGGTTTATTTCAGGTACAACGCCTATAATGAAGAAATTGAAATCAAGGAAAAGAATGTCGATAACATGCCCATCAGAGGTTTGAGTAAAGACAAAAAAATTCGTCTGGTTGCCAATGGAAAATCGACCAGTTTCAAAACATTTATCGATAAGAACGGAAATACCAAAAATGGTTATTTAACGCTGTTATCCGATGGGGAACATAAGCTCTACAAGCATTTAAAGGTTACCTTCAGAGAAGGTAAAAAAGCACCTAATTCTTTTGTAAAGGGCACTCCGGCGAAGTTCTTTCAATATACCGATTACTATTTTGAATCAGCAGATGGCAAGAGAATCGATCAAATTGAAATGAACAACAAGAAAATCACAAACTTGGTCAGCGCCGACAAAGCGAATGCCTTAAAGACTTTTCTCAAAGAAAATCAAATTAAGGTCAAGGATGAAAACCACTTGTATCAGGTGGTCAATTTCTTAAACGGTCAACAGACAGGACCATAAGAATTAGCGTAAATAAAAAACTCTCCTTGTGATTGCATTATTGTCAATTTCAAGGAGAGTTTTTTATTTCTTCCCCTTCCAACGACAAACTGGTATTCGCTGTTATCTTCTAATTAAACTTTGCTTTTCAATTTATCTATATTTGCCCTGTGAAAAACGGGCATATCATCTATGGAATTCGAGCGATTCTTGAATCCTTAGAAAGTGAAAAGACAATTAATAAGGTCTATCTACAAAAAGGACTATCTGGAGATCTTTTCAAAGAATTGGAATCAGCTTTAAGAAAGAAAGGAGTTAACATCTCATATGTTCCCATAGAGCGATTGAACCGGTTCACAACGAATAACCATCAAGGCGCGGTTGCATCCATTTCTCCAGTAGATTTCAAAGTTTTTGAAGAACTTTTAGAAGATATTCTTAATACTAATGAGAACCCTTTATTTCTGCTGTTAGACAGCATCACAGATGTACGAAATTTTGGAGCTATTATACGCACGGCTGAATGTACCGGCGTTGATGCCATCATAATTCCAAAAACTGGGTCTGCCCCTATAAATAGTGACACAATTAAAACCTCAGCAGGCGCTGCCTTTAATGTACCAATTACGAGGGTTGATCATCTAAAAGATGCTATTTACTATTTACAATCTTCAGGGATAGCAGTTGTCGCGGCAACTGAGAAAGGTAATTCCTCACCTTATGGGATTGATTTAAAAAATGGAACCGCGATAATCATGGGTTCTGAAGACAAAGGTATTTCTGATTCCATTTTAAAACTTACGGATTATCGTACAAAACTACCTATGCTTGGTAAAATTGGCTCCTTAAACGTATCTGTGGCCAGTGCGGTTATGCTTTACGAAGTATTGCGGCAACGGTTAAGTTAATCGACATCTTTCTTTTTATAGTGGTAGATAATTTTAGGAATGTCTTCATCATTCTTTGGCAATTCGATGAAATTTCCATGCTCGTCAAAATGCTTTAAGAATTCGTCATCGTTTTCATCGTAATCGTCTCTCTCCCATACATACTTTTTGGGCGTTGGTACTTTTACCTTGATAATTAAAGCCAATAGTAGTCCTGATACGAAACCTGACAAATGACCTTCCCAAGAAATCCCATCCTCAATGGGCAGCATATACCATAACATACTTCCATAAATAAAGACAATGGTCAAAGAAAGGGCGACCAGCCTATAATGTTTTTGAAAAACACCTTTAAAAAAAATAAAACTGGCCAACATATAAATCAAGCCACTGGCCCCAATATGATAACTTTCCCTACCAATTACCCAGGTCAAAAGTCCAGTCATTAACCAACCAAACCAAAATACTTTCCAAGCATTTTTCCTATAAAAATAGAACAAGGTCAATGTCAGTATAGCTATCGGCAAGGTATTGTTATACAAATGATCCAATGAGCCGTGTATAAAAGGACTAAAAATAATACCCCTTAGCCCAACCAAGTCCCGTGGTAGAAGACCAAAAGAATTAAGACTGACCGCGAAGTTTATCTCATACCAAAAGACCGACCAGATGGCCAGCACAAAAAATAATGGCAGCAACAATAACTCCAAAGAAAACTTAAAATATTGATTTTCCGACACAACAGTGAAAATGCAATTTATAAGCCAAACCACAAAACTGGACAAAAGGTCATATGAACAATTCGCTATTTTTATCCTATGAACGAACCTCTAGCAGAAAGAATACGTCCAAAAACTCTCGACGATTATATCAGCCAAAGTCATCTTGTGGGTAAACAGGGTGCCCTATATCAGCAGATACGGTCAGGTATGATACCCTCTTTGATTTTTTGGGGGCCACCGGGTACAGGCAAGACGACATTGGCGAACATCATTGCAAATGAAAGTGAACGCCCGTTCTATACTTTGAGTGCGATCAGTAGCGGTGTTAAGGACGTTCGTGAAGTAATTGAGAAGGCGAAACAAAGTGGCGGACTTTTTACATCTAAGAATTCGATTCTATTTATTGATGAAATACATCGATTCAGTAAATCACAACAGGATTCTTTACTGGGTGCAGTGGAGAAAGGTTGGGTGACACTTATAGGTGCTACCACTGAAAACCCAAGCTTTGAAGTTATACCCGCATTACTTTCAAGATGTCAGGTTTACGTTTTGGAATCATTCGGCAAAAACGACCTAGAACTTTTGTTGGAACGCGCCATTAAGAAAGATGAATTTTTAAAATCAAAAAATATTCATTTAAAAGAGACTGAGGCCCTGCTGCGTCTTTCGGGTGGTGACGGACGTAAGTTGCTCAATATTTTTGAGCTTCTGGTAAACTCAGAAGAGAATGATACTGTTGAAATTACCGATAATCTTGTTTTACAAAAAGTTCAAAAGAACACCGTTCTCTATGACAAAACCGGCGAGCAACATTACGATATTATATCTGCCTTTATCAAATCAGTTAGGGGAAGTGACCCCAATGCCTCTGTTTACTGGTTGGCTAGAATGATTGAAGGTGGTGAAGATGTAAAATTCATTGCACGAAGAATGGTAATTCTTGCTTCTGAGGATATTGGCAATGCCAACCCTACGGCCCTTGTTCTGGCAAACGCTACTTTTCAAGCTGTTACGACGATTGGCTATCCTGAGGCCAGAATCATTTTGAGCCAATGTGCAACCTATTTAGCCAGTTCCCAAAAAAGCAATGCCAGCTATATGGCCATAGGAAAAGCCCAACAATCGGTAAAGGAAACTGGTGATTTACCTGTTCCAATGCATATACGAAATGCTCCAACCAAATTAATGAAGGATTTGGGCTATGGCAAGGGGTATGACTATGCCCATGACCATTCCAATAATTTTATTGAACAAGAATTCTTGCCTGATGAAATCAGTGGCGCTTCTTTTTACGTTCCAGGAAATAATCCACGAGAAAATGCGATGAGGGAATTTCTTAAAAAAAGATGGAAAGAGAAATACGATTTTTAGAACTTAATATTCAACTCCCTGGCCTTTCCGCCTTTTTCATCCATTTCAATAAACCATTTATCATCATCTTTAAAAACCACACCATTCTTGCCGTCTTTATTAACCAAGAATACATCTGGGGAAGAGGTCGCTTTCAATACATAAACTACCTGAGGTGTTGTATCTACCAATTGATACCCCCCTTCAATAGGCTGGGCATATAGCACCCCTTTGCTTTTAGACGAAGTTGATTTTTTGTTCCCTGGTTTATCGAGTGGCTTTTCCTTCTCGGGTTCGGTACTGATTTCAACAACTGTCTCTTTTTCATTTAAAGCCTCAGATTCAATTTCCAATGACTTCACATCATTCTTAAAGCTTACCGTTACCGTTTCAGTATCTTTTCCATTTTCAGGATCATAGCTATAGTTTAGACCTCTAAATGAGCCAAACGCTTCTGAAATAGCTTCTCTGTATGCTTGTTCCATTGCTTTTGTTTTGGTTCGGCCTTCTTGGCTGGTCATAATCAAAACTCCATTACAATCCGTTAACGATAGTCGGGCCTTTGTGATAAGTAAACCTGAGCCGTCGATTAGTTGAACACGCAATCCGAGGCAAATATTTTGTTCCAAATCCTCTGGTAAATTATTGCTATAAACGGTATTAAACCCCTCAGAGGTAAACAAATATTTTACAAGCGTACTGGTTCTAAATTGGTTTTCATTTTTGAAATCCTGAAATTTCGTTGGAACAATGATGTACTTATACTTGTTCAACTGTCCATAACCAAAAAAATGGCCTATAAATAGTGCCATTACCAATATCATTAACTTCTTCATACAAAAGAACAATCAATTACCGTTCCAAGATAAAATATTAAATCCGAACTGTAAAGAAGCATAATTGCTATTGGGTAAATTGACATAACTTAGAACATTGCCCGCTAAAAGGTAAAAATTGAGTGGGCCCGTTTGTAGGTTCAAACCCAAGCCGACATTTGTAAATGAATATTTATCCAAGGTATATGTCGTCTTTAGTGCCAATACGTTGCCCAAACGCCGTTGATAAAATGCTGTCAGCGCGGCCTGCGGGCCACGCGCCCTATTCATCAAAAAAAGCTGACCTCCGACCGCATTCAAATAATCGAGATTATCACTTCTTGAAATCGTTTCAGTACTACATTCACAGTCTTTAGTCCTATCCTGACGCTCGCCAAAATTATAGCGAAATGAGGTATACAATTTTGATGGGCGCAGGGAGATATATGATTTTTCATTGCTTTCATAGGGTACTTGCGCTTCTAAATCATTAATCAGATTTTCCCAAATATCTCCATCAAAATTTGTAAGATCATCAGGGAGAACTATTTCAATACCTTCATTGGTCGCCGCACCATTTAGGGTATAGGTTCGAACTGCATTTGAATGATAGATAAAGCCTAAATCCAAAAGGCTTGCCGTTATAAAACTATTTTTTCCGAATGAGTGGGTAAATCCCAAATCGAGCCCTACACCTAAATTACCCCCAAGAAACGAACGCCCCAACAATACACTTGTTAGATCATCTCTAGTATTGTCATTATCATCGTCGATAGCATTAAGAATTTCCCTTAATCCTGAAGTGCGCATGGCATAGTCGGCGACCAAGGTGTTTCGTAAAATGTTATTCTCGCCAAGGGTGGTCACAAAATATCCTGAGTTATTTGCTGATTTGAACTCAAAAATGCTAGAGTAAAGTTTCGCCCTTGCCCCAACTGTCCATTTACGATTCAATCTCCTATTTATTCCGAAATGAAATACACTTACAGCTTCGCCCTGATTTGCGATATGGTTTAGGCTAAATCTTCTATTTAAATTTGTCGCGTTTCCTTCCGCTGCCAAAATCGCTAGATCTTCAGGCCAATATTGCGCCAAGAATCCTTCACCATACATTCCAAAAGAAATATAATCACTTGACCGGTTTTTACTTCGGAAACCAATGTTGAATACTTCAATCGTTCCACTTAAACCAAATTCATCGTTTTTATC
>CAYNUM010000076.1:0-8129 GCA_964400025.1 uncultured Croceivirga sp. | reverse complement strand
CCGAACTCGAAAAAGATGGGTTCAAAACAGTTACCATGATTGACCCAGGTTTGAAAATTGATCCTGACTATTGGGTGTACCAGCAAGCCATGGATAACGATTACTTCTGTAAACGTGCTGATGGACCGCACTTTAAAGGAAAGGTATGGCCTGGAGAATGCAAATGCCCTGATTTTACCAACCCTGAGGTACGCGAATGGTGGGCAGGACTGTACCGTGAAATGATATCAGAAATTGGGGTCCATGGGGTCTGGAACGATATGAACGAACCGGCCGTTATGGAAGTACCCACAAAAACGGCCAACTTGGACGTGCGCCACGATTATGATGGTCATCCGTGTAGTCATAGAAAGGCACATAATGTCTATGGTATGCAGATGGTACGAGCGACATATCAAGGACTTAAAAAGTTTACCTTCCCAAAACGACCTTTTGTATTAACAAGAGCAGCGTACGCAGGAACGCAGCGGTACTGCGCGACTTGGACTGGAGATAACGTAGCTACTTGGGAACATCTTTGGATAGCTAATGTTCAAATGCAACGCATGTGTATGAGTGGCTATTCCTTTGTTGGTTCTGATATTGGCGGATTTGCAGAACAGCCCAATGGTGAACTATTTGCAAGGTGGGTGCAGTTGGGGGTTTTTCACCCATTTTGTAGAGTGCACTCCAGTGGCGACCATGGGGATCAAGAGCCCTGGTCTTTTGGAGATGAAATCACCGATATTGTTCGCAAGTTTATAGAACTGCGCTATCAACTTTTACCTTATTTGTATACCACTTTTTACAATTATGTAACGAATGGGGTGCCGATGTTACAGTCGTTGGTGTATTTTGATCAAGATGATACACAGACACATTTCAGAACTGATGAATTCTTATTCGGGGAACATATTCTGGTATGTCCAGTACAAGAGCCCAATGCTCAGGGTAGAAGAATGTACATTCCTCGTGGAAAATGGTATAACTACTGGACTGAAGAGATAGTAGATGGAAAGGTAGAGAAGTGGGTAGCGGCACCTTTGGACAAAATTCCATTGTTCATCAAAGAGGGGGCAGTAATTCCCAAGTATCCAGTGCAGCAGTATGTGGGTGAAAAAGAAATTACCGAACTCAAAATTGATGTGTATTACAAGGAAGGCACTGAAAACTCTACCATTTATGAGGATCAATTGGAGGGGTTCGACCATAAAAAAGGAAGGTATAGTCTGCGGAAGTTCCGTTTACGCGGTAAAGAAAATGAGCTCATAATGCAGCAGTTCAAGGATGGTAGTTTCATAACATCCTATGAAACCTTTAAGATACAGTTCCACGGGCTACCTTTTAAAATTTCGAAGATTGAGGTCGACAATGAAATTGTGGATTTATCATCAGTGAATTTTGACGGGAAAGCCAGTATTGAAGTGAGTAAGGACATTACTGAACTCCATTTGATTGGCGAATAAAGCCGTGACTTTTTTCATAATTTGGTTTCATAAGGTTTGGAATCCTTATGATTTTGTAATTTACAGTAATGGAATGTGGTCAAAAAATGGCCAATTGCGTCTAAAACCGCGCTTTTTCTGTTTAGAAGTGCCACTAAAAGAAAATATATGAAAAAAGTCGTCCTTACCATAGTTGTTTATTTTTTTGTTTTTGCATGTAAGACAAACCCTTTTACCGGAAAGAGTACGTTAAACTTCTTCCCCAATAGCCAGATTTTTCCATTGGCCTTTGCAGAGTACGACCAGTTTTTGACCCAAAACAAAGTTGTTTCGGGTACATCTGAAGCTCAAATGATTACGAGAACAGGTCAGCGAATAGCTTCAGCAGCAGAACGTTGGCTCGATGCCAATGGCCACCCAGGTTACCTAAAGGATTATCAATGGGAGTATAATTTGGTTGATAATGAAATGGTTAACGCGTGGTGTATGCCAGGGGGTAAAATTGTATTCTACACAGGTATTTTACCTATTTGTCAATCTGAAACCGGTATTGCTGTAGTTATGGGCCATGAAATCGCCCATGCCTTGGCCGATCATGGTGCTCAACGAATGAGTGCTGGTACTATTCAACAAATTGGTGCAGTTGCTGGTAACGTAGCTATAAAAAATCAAGAGTGGTTGAATGTTTTCAATCAATCATACGGTGTGGTGACCAGCGTTGCAGGTATGCTTCCTTTTAGTAGGGCCCACGAGAACGAAGCAGATAGAATAGGGTTGCAAATTATGGCCATTGCAGGTTATGATCCAGATGAGGCCGCGGCGTTATGGAGACGTATGAAAGAACGAAGTGGAGGTAATGCCCCGCCAGAGTTTCTAAGTACACATCCTTCTAATGATACCAGAATTAATAACCTTACGGCCTGGGCGCCCATCGCGAAGCAAGAAGCCGCAAAATTCGGGGTGACCACGTTTAGATAGGCTAATTCAAAAAGTATTTTTTGTAAAGGCTGCGCAATTCGGGTAGCTTTTCTATTTTTAGGCATGGCAAAGGTCTTGGCAATGAAAGGAAATAAAAAGCTCTTGAATGCGTGGGCTTTTTATGATTGGGCCACCTCAGTATATAATCTCACCATTTCGAGTGCCGTATTTCCCATTTATTATGGCGCCCTTTTTAGAATGGCGAATGTAGAGACCGTAACCGTCTTTGGAATGTCAATTGAACGGGCCCCATTGATTGGCTACGTATCTTCCATTTGCTTTATCATCATTGCTTTGATAACCCCTTTAGTTTCCGGTATCGCTGATTATCTAGGTAACAAAAAGATTTTTTTAAAGCTTTTTACCTATATAGGGGCTTTTGGGTGTATCGGATTGTATTGGTTTTCATTGGAAAACATCTATTGGAGTTTACTCTGCTATATGGCTGGTTTAATAGGATCTTGGGTGAGTTTTGCCATTTATAATTCGTACTTACCTGATGTGGCATATCCCGAGCAGCAAGACAAGCTCAGCGCAAAAGGGTATTCCATGGGCTATATTGGAAGTGTTCTATTGCTCATTGCAAATCTTTTGATGGTGATGTTTCCCGATTGGTTTTTCCTTCCTGATTCAGAGTCAATGCCCGCGGCGGTTTTGGGTATGAAAATTTCATTTGTCACGGTTGGTCTTTGGTGGATACTTTTTAGCCAATACAGTTTTTATCATTTGCCAAGAGGCTATAAAAGGGAAGGGGAACCAAAAAATATTATTCTCAATGGGTTTTTGGAAATCAAATCCGTATGGAAACAGTTAGGGGAACAGACCAAGTTGAAAAAGTATTTGATTGCCTTTTTTGTATACAGCATGGCTGTGCAGACCATAATGTTGATTGCGGCCTATTTTGGTGAACAGGAAATTGAATGGGGTTCGGACGAAAATAGACAAACGGGCTTAATTGCCAGTATTCTTCTGATTCAATTAATAGCTATTACAGGAGCTTATACCATTGCTTGGGCCGCCAAAAAGTATGGCAACATCAAAACCCTAATAATTGTCAATTTTTTATGGTTTTTCCTTTGTATTTATGCGTACACCATGGTGAGCCCGATGGATTTTTATATAGGAGCTGGGTTGGTCGGTTTGGTCATGGGTGGAATTCAGGCTCTTTCTAGGTCTACATACTCCAAGTTTTTACCGGAAACAACAGACACCACTTCATTTTTCAGTTTTTATGATGTTTCTGAAAAAATCGGAATCGTGATTGGTACCTTCCTTTTCGGGTATGTTATTCAGATTACAGGCGATATGCGAAATTCGGCCTTGTTTTTTGCCTTGTTTTTTATTTTCGGCGCCTTTCTCCTTATGAGAGTCGAAAAAACGAATGGATAGTATAGGTAGCTTTAAATGAAAATAGCTTTTTCATTGTGTAAGTTAGCCCTTACAGTTAATAACCTTTAACGATAAAATTGTCGTTTTAACCAATTCATTTTCAGTTCATTTTCTTAATTTATTTTTTTGCAGGTTGAACCAAAACCTCACCTTGCATGAAAAAAAACTACTTCGTTTTTTTCTGTACCACCATTTTTTTGTTCCTAACCAAAACAAATGCCCAACAACCACAAGATGTTGGAGAATGGAGCGACCCCATCCCATTTAATTTGATTCCAGTCGCGGTAGCTAACCTACCTGACGGAAGAATCTTAACCTGGTCTTCAAGATTTCGAGAGAATAGATTTGATGGAGCTGATGGTTTTACTTATACCGAAATTTTTGACCCTAATCTCGGAACCAATGGGCAGCCTTTGGGCTTGAAATTAACGGATAATAACCACAATATGTTCTGTCCTGGTATTAACAATCTTGCGGATGGAAGAATAATGGTAACAGGGGGTGGATCAGCGCCGAGAACCACAATATATGACCCACAAACTGAAACTTGGACTCCTGCACAAAACATGAATGTCGCTAGGGCTTACCAAGGTAATGTAACACTGGCCAATGGCGAGGTATTTACAATTGGTGGTCAATGGGATGGTGGTCGTAATGGAAAAATTGGGGAGATATGGACACCGGAAGAAGGCTGGAAAAGGTTACCCGGCATTCCAATGGAAGTACTTTTTAACGATAACGATCTCTTGGGAAGGCATAATAGACCTGCTGATCACGCCTGGGTTTGGGCGGCTCCGAATGGTAAGGTCTTTCATGCTGGTCCGAGTGAAGACATGCATTGGCTGGATATTAATGGCAATGGTTCGGTCACTTTTGTGGGAAAAAGAGCAGATGATGTCTATTCCATTTCGGGAACTACCGTAATGTATGACACAGGAAAAATTTTAAAAGTTGGTGGTTCTATAGGTTATGGTAGTGGTTCTCCAGCAAGTGAGAAGTCTTATATCATAGATATTAATGACGAAAACAATGTGACGGTTACCAGAACTTCTAATAACACTGCTTTTCCTAGAACACATCATAATAGTATCGTACTTCCCACTGGGGAAGTTATAATTATCGGCGGTCTGGGAACAGCTCGTACTTTTTCTGATAATGGTTCAAGGTTTCAAGCGGAAATTTGGAATCCACAGACCAATAGGTGGAGAACAGCTGCTGCTATGCAGGTTCCTCGAAATTATCACAGTGTTGCTGTTTTAATGATGGATGGCCGTGTTTTTGCCGCTGGTGGTGGTCTTTGTAGAAATTGTAGCGTCAATCATCAGGATGCAGAAATCTTTAGTCCCCCTTACCTTTTTGACGACAGTGGAAACTTGGCAACTCGACCAGAGATTTCAGCTGCAGGGACTGCAGAACACAATCAAATATTACAAGTACAGAGTGATGATACGATTGAGGCTTTTTCCTTTGTCAGAATGTCTTCGGCCACTCACAGTGTGAACAACGAGCAACGACGAGTACCGGTTACCTTTTCTAGGAATGGTAACAACTATTCCTTGAATATGCCTAGTGCCAATGTTATGCCTTCCGGTTATTATATGTTGTTTGCAATGAACGAAAATGGCGTGCCAAGTATAGCGGAGGCGGTCCAAGTTTCATCTGATACACAAAACATTTCGGTTACTAGTATAGAAATTAACCCCAATACCCTTGATCTTTTAGTTGGCGAAACCGCTAACTTATCGGTAATTATTAGTCCAAATAATGCTAATAATCAGCAGGTTAACTGGTCCAGCGATAACGAGGATATAGTACAAGTCAATAGCAATGGTCAGGTTTTGGCAATTGGAGAAGGTTCTACCACTGTTGTAGCAACATCAGATGACGGTGGCTTTACCGATACCGCTCAAATTGAAGTGTCGATTGCTTGTGATAATGTTGATGGATTTGGATGTACTGGTCCAAATGATGATTTTGATGCTGATGGTGTTATTAACCGATTGGATTTGGACGATGACAACGATGGAATTCTCGATGTTGTGGAATGTGCACCACGGGTTTCAAGTGGTTTAAATGGCCCCATCACCAATTTTAGCTTCGATATTACCTCTGGAAATGATAATCCATTGGACAATACAGTTTCTCATGTATTAAACTCCATTACCTATGATGGTGCGACCTATACCAATTTTATTGTTCCTGATAGTTTCGAGTCGTTCTTCCTTTCCTCACCCGAAGATGGTGATATTAGATTTGTTGAAAATGGGGTCAATAATATCTTTAATTACGGCAATCCAAATTACGACCAGGATATACTTCGTGCATTTCAATCCAACAACCTGAATGCTTATCAAGCATTGGATGGTCACAATTTTAGCACGGATTATATTGTGTTAAACTATGACACCCCTTTAATTGCAGGTGATGGTCTATTTGTTGCTGTTACCGAGCGAAACGGTAATAATCCTATAACAATACAAGCTTTGGATTCCGGTAACAATGCAATAGGAACACCAATAAATGTAGCAACTTCGAATTACGTCGATTTAGGCGTAAGAATTCACTATCCTGGTATTTCTGCCCAGAATTCAGAAATGGCACTTTTTCCTATAGAGGATTTAGCTGTTTTGGGAACGGAGATTCATGGTTTAAGACTTTCTTTTCCGCAAGCAACCAGTGATGGTCCAGATTCAAAGGTATTTGTCTTTTTGGCGGATGGGTTAAGTGATTGTGATGTGGACGACGACGGAATCATTAACAGTTTTGATACTGATAGTGATAATGATGGTTGTTTTGATGCCATAGAGGGATCGGCAGAATTTTTGAATACCGATGTAGATAGCGAAGGAATGCTTTTGGGGGGTGTTGGAATAAATGGGATACCTATTTTGGCAGGTGATGGACAAAGTGCTGGCGCGAGCTACGATTTAGATTTAGCTAATTGCGACACTACAGTATCGGTCACAGGAGTTACATTAGAGCCAGAGGTACTAGAATTAATTGAGGGCAATACGTCAAGTTTGACTGCGGTCATAAGTCCAATCGATGCCAATGATACAGGGGTGGTTTGGAGTAGCGACAATGAAAGTATTGCAACGGTCAATGTAAATGGACAAGTCACTGCAATCTCTGAAGGAGTGGCCACAATTACGGTAACCACCAATGATGGTGGGTTCGAAGCACAGGCGGAGGTTATAGTCTCACCATTACAAATTCCAAGACCTACGCAGAGCTCGCCAATAATAGTTGATTCCGAGACCAGAAGGGTTTGGGTTGTTAATCCTGATAACAATAGTGTAAGCTTGCTCGATGCCGATACCTTTGCGCTTTTAGGGGAATTTCCTGTCGCATCAGACCCGGTAGGCATTGCAAAGGATGCGGAAGGGAATATTTGGGTACCCTGTAGGGATGCAGGTGTAGTTCAGGTTTTAAATCCTCAAGGAAATATTGTAAATACCCTAAACCTAGGTCGGGGTTCACAGCCTTATGCCGTGGTCAATGATCCTGCCGGAGCGTACCTTTACGTCACTCTTTTTGCTTCCAATAAATTAATAAAGATAGATGCCACAAGCCGGGCCATTGTTGATGAACTTCGGACGTTTGCAAGGCCAAGGGCTATGGCTATCACCACAGACGGATCTCAACTTTTTGTGACGCAATTCATAACTGAGAACAACGAAGGTAAAATCGCAAGAATAGATTTGGATGATTTTGAGTTTGATTCGAATGTAACTATCGAAGAAGATAGCTTTTCACCGAACTCAAGTTCTGCTGCAAAGGGTATTGCCAATTACTTGGGTGGAATTGCGGTTCAACCTAATAGTGATAAAGCTTGGTTTACGGCCAAAAAAGACAATGTGCTTACCGGTGCATTCCGTTCAGGGCAAGATTTAAACTTTGCCACCACCATAAGGGCGATGGTTTCTAACTTTTCAGTCTCAACCGGTCAAGAAAATACTTTTGAGCGAATAGACATAGACAATCACAATTTACCTACGGGAATTACTATAAGTCCCTTAGGAAATTATGTCTTTGTTACCATGCTGGCAAACAACCGCATTATTGTTCTTAATGCCAATAACGGTCTTGAAGTACTCAGAAGAGATGTTGGTTTTGCGCCATCCGGAATTATAATTGATCCTGAAAATAATAGGGTATTTGTAAAGAACTTTTTAAGTAGAAGCGTACATGTGTTCGATGCAAATGCCTTGATTACGCAAGGGAATCCAACTTTGACTTTCCTATCGGAGATTAATACAGTTACCAATGAATCTTTGACCAATCAAGTCTTACGGGGCAAGCAAATTTTTTACAATGCCAGAGACAGTAGAATGACCC
>CAYNUM010000075.1:0-8156 GCA_964400025.1 uncultured Croceivirga sp. | reverse complement strand
AGCAAGTCCGATGGGGGCAACCACAGAAAATACTGGACTGATACGAACAGAGTCAGGAATCCCCTACTCTACAATTCGCGGCCTTATGGACAAAGGGCATCGCATGGGCACAGCTCGTGGTATTTATGGTGGATATCAAGCAATCTTGTGGGATGACAAGAACAAAGTCTATCACGGGGCATCAGAAAGTCGAAAAGATGGGCAAGCGGCAGGGTATTGATTCAAACAACCTTAAGCAGCTGTCACTTGTTCGCGCTCCATCGCCAAGAAGTGCGTAAGTACATTATTCTCATTAAATAAGGGTAGGACGTCAATATGACAAAGATATTCCTCACCGTTCTTACGGTAATTGATAATCGCTTTAGAAAATCTTTTTTCTAGCCTTAACAATTGACGTATCTCGCTTTTCGTCTCTGCTGAAGTGTTTTTGCCCTGTAAGAAGGTGGGGCGTTTTCCAACGGCAAACCGCTTTGAATAACCAGTCATTTCATTAAAACCATTGTTCGCCCAAACAATTTTTTTCTTCAAATCCGTTACAACAAGTGCTTCATACAAACTTGTTTCAAGTACTTGAACAACAGAAGGTTCCAGCTCTCGATTCAAGACTTCATTTAATTGCGACAACTCATTTTCAAGCCTGAGTTTCTTACATAGAGCATGATAACTCATTAAATAAAAATCAAGACTCTGAATGGGAGACAGGTACTTTTTTCTTCTATTTTCGTTTTTTTCGTCCACGAAACAATTAGGATTTATCTTAAAAGTAGTACAAAATTCGCAACGGAGGGATGATTTTGGTCATAATTCCCAATCTAAATGCAACCGAGTTGCATTTAAGTGTAAATCCCTTTAATTTTGGTCACTGAACGATAGTTTTCAATAGACATTAAAACGTAAAAAAATCGATGTTGGATAAAAAGCTTCCCGTAACGGTATTAAGTGGATTTCTAGGTGCAGGAAAAACTACTTTGCTCAACCACGTTTTGCACAACAAAGAGGGTCTAAAAGTGGCCGTTATTGTTAATGATATGAGTGAAGTCAATGTAGATGCAGAATTGGTCAAAAGCGAAAACACCCTTTCACGAACAGAGGAAAAACTGGTGGAGATGAGCAATGGCTGTATTTGTTGTACGCTTCGAGAAGACTTAATGATTGAAGTTGAGCGACTTGCCAAAGAAAATCGTTTTGACTACCTGCTCATTGAAAGTACTGGAATCAGTGAACCAATACCGGTAGCCCAGACCTTTTCATTCGTGGATGAAGAGAATGATATCGATTTATCAAAGTTCAGTTATGTAGATACCATGGTCACGGTGGTAGACGCCTTTAACTTTTTTAAGGATTTTGCCAGTCATGAGACCCTTATGGATCGAGAACTCACTGATATGGAAGGTGATTATCGAACAATTGTCAATCTTTTGACCGACCAAATTGAATTTGCCAATGTGATTGTGCTGAATAAAGCGGATTTGGTTTCGAAGGATGCCCTTCAAGTCTTGAGGGCCATGATCAATAAATTAAACCCATCAGCGAAAATCATCGAATCGGAATTTAGCAAGGTCGATCCGAAATCAATTCTGAATACAGGTTTGTTCGATTATGAGGAAGCCGAGCAAAGTGCCGGTTGGATTGAAGAACTCAATAAAGAGGAACATACTCCTGAGACCGAAGAATATGGTATAAGTTCTTTTGTATATAGAAGCAAAAAACCATTTGATCCAGACCGTTTTTGGGAATTTGTACAGCAAAGGTTTCCGAATACCATTATTCGCAGCAAGGGGTTGTTTTGGTTGGCCTCAAGGCCCGAACAGGCCATAATATGGGGGCAAGCTGGTGGTTCTTTAAGGGCTGATAGCGCCGGTGTTTGGTGGTCAAGTATGCCCTTTCAGAAAAGAGCCGAATACATGGCCTTTATTGAAAATCAAGACGCTATTGAAAAAGAATGGGATTCAACCTTCGGAGACCGAAAAAATGAAATCGTTTTTATTGGTCAAGATATGGATGAACCAAGCATTCGTGAAAGTCTTGATGCATGTCTGGCAACCGAGAATGAAATAGAGTCAGGCCTCTGGAAAAACGGATATCTTGACGACTGGCCGGTTGAACGATCATATGCCTTAGAATAATCTTACCCTCAATTTTCTTTTCATGAAGAGAACACATTTTGTACATAGTCTTTTGGGTGTGGGTCTACTATCAACTGTAGGTTGTAAGATGAATGGGGAAACCGCTGCGGCCAAATCTGATTCGCCCCCTGATAATGCCCCTCATGATCATGTAGAAACTGATCTCTTAAAAAAAGAGCTTATCGACGCATGGCTCCGATCAGAAAAAATGACAATGGCCAACGTAAAGCAAATGCCAGAAGAGTTTTTCACTTTTAAGTACACCGAAGAGGCCATGAGTTTTTCTGAACAGTGGCGCCATTGTGTGATTTACACCTGTGGGCAGTTGGCAGGAAGGGCCGGAATAGACAATCCGTATGATGGGGTAAAACTTCCGGTTCAGATGCCAAAACAAGATATAATCAAGGAACTGAAGAATTTGTACACCCATGTTCGACAATCAATAACCGATATGTCATCGGATAAGTTACTTTCTGAATGCGAGTTTGCAGGCGAGACAATTCCTGTTTGGCGGCTTTTCTATGCTATGGAAAATCATATTATCCACCACAGGGGACAAAGTATCGTATACCTAAGGCTTAAGGGTGTTGTTCCCAAAGGGTACTACGGCTGGTAGACCTTTACAAACTACTTCAATACTTGCGTCCAATTAACGTATATTTATAGGACAAAATCAATTGGATTAAATAACTAAAAGTAAAACAGCTAAATATGTTACAACGAAAATTTGATGATATTGTTAAGGCAAATTTTCCAAAAGCGATGGATGCCAAGGATACCTCAATTCATTATTTGGGAAGAATGCAGATTGAACATAAAATTGATATTTCTAAGGTGTTGATGGCCACATCAGTTTGTTCTGACGACATCAACGTACCCTCCACAACTTTTTTCAACGTTTTGTTTGGTCCATTTATCATGGGGGGATTGGGTGGCCTACCCTTTGCTGGGCAAACAGGTATGACCGCTTTTGCTCATCATATTCCGGATGGTGGCAGTGCATTCATTTTCTACGGCCCTCACATTGGAATTACCCTTGATGGGGAGCTAGGAAAAATGTACAGACCTCGACAGGAAGATACCGGTAATTCGTGTGGGGCCTTAATGCTAGCTTTGGATAGACTGCATGATGGGGATTACAAGCCTGTTCTTAACGACGATGATTATCAACAAATGAAGCTCGAAGAAAGTTTGTTGCCTTACAGAGACGATATCATGAATAGTGACAACAAGCAAAAAGCGATTACGGAAGCAACTTATGATATCATTGATAAAAAAATTCATGATCATATAAAGTCTTGTAAAGGAGAATTTCCCGTGGATACGGTTACCCTTTTGGGAGGAATTATCATTAATACCGATTACGGTCTTGATGATTATTTTGTAGCAAAAAACTTTGAAGTCATCGATTTAAAAACACTTTAGGCTTCGGTATAACAATTAGAAGAGCAGTGAAATTTCGATTTCGCTGCTTTCTTTTTAAAAGAACTTCACAGACTAATAGTAAAAAACAAATAGTAGTTTTGGCGCCTAACGTCAAGATGTCCTTTCAATGACCAAACCGACCTCAAAAATCCCCTCTTTTTTTGAAAGAATTCCTCATGCGATTACGATGCTCTTCGGCATTATCGTTTTGGTCTCTGTTCTGACCTATATCCTGCCTGCTGGCTCATATGAACGAGTGGTTATTGAAGGTAAGAGTACGGTAGTTCCAAATTCATATAAGACCATAGCTTCAACGCCAATAGGGATTTTGGATATGTTCAAGGCAATTCCTTTAGGGTTCAAAGCGGCCGTTGAAATCATTTTCATTGTTTTGGCTGGTGGTATCATGTTTGGTTTTATGGAAAAATCAAACGCTGTTGAAAATGCCGTAGGTACCTTAATTAAGCAATTAGGACTGCAACGAAAAAATCTCATAATCATCATAATGACCTTCATTTACGGTCTTCTTGGGGTTGCTGTGGGATATGAGAACAATATTGCAATGGTACCCATTGCCGCAGTTCTTAGTTTGGCCTTAGGGGGAGACCTGATCTTGGCGGCAGGCATTTCAGTTGGTGCAATGACCATAGGATTTGGGTTGTCCCCCATTAACCCATACACCGTAGGAACGGGTCATAAGCTGGCAGAACTTACGATGTTCTCTGGGGCGTGGTTACGAAGTATTCTTTGCTTTTCTGGTTTAAGTGCCATGGCGTTTTACAACGTCCGCTACTTTAAAAAAATAACCGCCAAGCCAGAAAGCAGTTTGGCAAAAGGTTTGGACACCAGCAATTTGACCTTATCAAATCCCATAGAAAACTATACGCTAAGTCCCAATAACTGGTTGGTGATTGGAATTTTTGTTCTTGGCCTAATGGGTATTCTTTACGGGGTATTCAATCTAAATTGGCACATCAATGAACTCTCTGCCGTATTCCTGATTATCGCCCTCCTTTGTGGACTGGCCTCAAGGATGAGTGCAACCACAATGAGCGAAACAGTATTGAATGCTGTGGCCTTGGCAGCCCCCGGTGCCTTTATGGTTGGTTTTGCCACCACCATCAAGGTGTTGATGGAGATGGGAAACATTGGGGATACAATTTCCTATCAGCTATCCACCATTCTTGAAGGTTTACCACTTTATGCTTCGGCCATTTGTATGTCGATTTCGCAATCCGTCATTAACTTTTTTATTCCTTCAGGAAGTGGTCAAGCACTGGCTACCTTGCCGGTAATGCTTCCTTTAGGTGAATCTTTAGGCCTTACCAGGCAAATAACTATTCTGGCTTTTCAGATTGGTGATGGACTTTCAAATCTTGTAAATCCAACACTTGGGGGGCTAATAGCCATGCTAAGTATGTGTCGTGTGCCAATTGATCGTTGGATTCGTTTTATTTTTCCAGTACTGATTACCGTATTGATTTTGGCTTGTTTGGCCTTAATACTTGCAGTAGCAACAAACTATAGTTAAACACGTATGAACGTAGAAGAAATATTATCAAAACTCGTTTCCTACCCTGTCTTGGGAGGGCAAAGTAATTTGAGCATCCTTAATTGGATCAAGGAATATGTAGAGTCTTATGGGATCGCCACCTATTTGGTCCCAAATGAAGAAGGCAATAAAGCTTCTTTACATTGTCGTATTGGTCCCGCTGTTGATGGTGGTGTCATTCTTTCTGGACATATGGACGTTGTTCCTGTTGAGGGCCAAGAATGGACATCTGACCCTTTTGTTCTAACGGATAAGGGCGACGGAAAACTATATGGTCGGGGTTCGTGCGATATGAAAGGTTTTCTAGCCTGTTGTCTGGCTGTCCTACCAAAGATGGTTGAGGCCAATCTAAAGAAGCCCATCTATTTTGCATTTTCCTATGATGAGGAAATTGGTTGTCTAGCGGCACCAGAGTTGGCGCAAAAGATTAACGAAAATTATAGCGAAACGCCCAAATACGCAATCATTGGTGAACCTTCGATGATGCAGCCGACAGTAGGACAAAAGGGCATTTACATTATGGAAACCTATGTTAATGGCTCTGCGGGTCATAGCAGCCGTATCAAGCAAGAAGTCAGTGCCATTCATGAGGCCGCTCGATTGATTCTGTGGTTAGAAAAAAAGATGGATGACCTTATAGCCGCCAAAAGATTAGACGACCGATTTACACCGCCGCATTCTAGTATTCATATTGGCCTTGTTCATGGGGGTATTGCACCCAATGTAATTGCTGACAAGGCTCAATTTCATTGGGACCTTCGTACCATTCCAAAAGATGATTTAGATTCAATTGTTGAAGAGTTTATGACTCATTGCCAAAAGCGCGAATTGGAACTGCGTAAAACTTTTCCTGGTTTTGAAATCAAACATGTGGAGCATCATCCGCCCGTACCACATTTAGACACCAAGGCTGATGATGACGTTGTTGCTCTAGCCAAGCGCATCTCAAAATGTGAAGAATTGGATGCCGTTTCCTATGCTGCAGAAGCAGGTCAGTTTGCCATTGAAGGCTTTCAGTCTGTGATTTGCGGTCCGGGTTCCATAGCTCAAGCCCACAGGGCAGATGAGTTCATTGCCAAAGATCAATTGAATAAAGGTGTTGAGATGTTAAACAGACTTATTGTCGAGTTATCAAGTGATGATTTTAGCTGAAATCAAATAAGGTATTAGAACTATCAAATCATAACACAAAAAAAATGAAAAGTCCAACGAAATATATTGCAGTTATATTATTATCTCTAATTGCATTTGAAAGTTGTAAAGAAAAAGCTGCAGAAACAAGTGCTGTTGAAACTGAGGATGAATTGGTTCAACGTGCGTTGGAAATTCATAAAAGGGTGCTTACGGTTGATACCCATGCCGATACACCACTTCGAATGATTGAACCTGGATTTGACATGGCCGAACGCCATGACCCAAGAGAAACAGGTTCGAAAGTGGACTACCCACGAATGAAAGAGGGGGATTTGGATGCCATATTTTTTGCGGCCTTTGTAGCACAAGACATTCGAGACGACGATGGTAATACCAGGGCAAAAGCCTTATGCCTGCAAATGATTGATTCTGTCATAGCATCCACAGAACGAAATTCTGATATTGTTGGGCTTGCCCTTAATCCAGATGATGCCTACGCCTTAGAGAAAGAAGGTAAACGTGCCATCTATATTGGAATTGAAAACGGGTATCCTATTGGTAACGATTTGAGCAACGTAGAAGAATATTACAATAAGGGAATTCGCTATATCACCCTGGTTCACTCTTCAAATAATGATTTGGCCGACTCTGCCACAGATGATAATGGAACTGAACATGGAGGTATCAGTGAATTTGGTTCTAAAGTCGTTGGTGAAATGAATCGTCTTGGTATAATGGTCGATGTGTCACACGGTAACGATAGTGTTTTCTACGATGCGATAAAAATGTCGAAAGCACCAATTATTGCTAGTCATTCGAATGCAAGAGCCGTAACTGACCATAAACGAAACATGACCGACGAAATGTTGAAACTGATGGCCGATAATGGTGGTGTTGTGCAATTGACCATGTTAGCCGATTATTTACGAACTGCTCCGCCAAACGCTGCTCGTGATTCTGCGATGGCGGCTATGCGCGCCAGCATTACTAAGCCCATTTCTCAGATGAGCGATAAGGAGCGTGCAGAACTTCGCAAATCTTTCGGAGAATTGAACGAGAAATACCCAAACCCTCCAGCAACGGTTAAACATGTAGCTGACCATATCGATCATATTGCTAAAATCGCTGGTATTGACCATGTCGGTATCGGTTGTGACTTTGATGGTGGTGGTGGCATCGAAGGTGTTTTTGATGCCAGTGAGGTTATGAACATTACTGTTGAACTGGTTAGGCGCGGTTATTCTGAAGAGGAGATTGCAAAAATCTGGGGCGGCAACCTTATTCGCGTTTAAGGAAGTTCAAAAAGTGGCGGAAGAAATTCAGGCGCAATCTTAATACACTAGCTTGGGTTGGTGGTGCGAATTTTACTTTTTGCTCTTTTTGTAAGCTTTGGTTTTACAAGCGAACACCCATTGCGATTGTCGTTATGTGAGGTTGAATACTCGCCAAAAAAACAACTGCTTACCGTAAATCTCAAATTGTTTTTAACCGATGTCAACGAGGCTATAGTATTTGATCCGTATAGCAAGGAACTGGCCTTTTGTCAGCCCAACGAATCGGCTAAAGCCAATCAATTATTGATGGAGTATGTCAATCGTTTTTTTTATGTCAAGGCAAACAACAAAAAGGCGGCCCTTGAGATTAAAAGCAAGAAGTTAAGTGGTGAGGGTGATAATACGGCCCTTTGGGTCTATTTTGAGTTGGAACAGGCAACACCATTACATTCTTTGGAAATCAAAAATGCTGTTTTCACTGACCTGTTCTATGACCAGAATAATATTGTTTACGTTCACGCAAAAGGAAAGTCAAAGAGCCTAATGTTCACCAAGAAAACACCGGTTCATAAATTAAGTTATTAGAGTGCATTCGTTCGAATTTTATTTAAAACTTGGGTTTGAACACCTCGCAGATATTGCCGC
>CAYNUM010000074.1:0-8187 GCA_964400025.1 uncultured Croceivirga sp. | reverse complement strand
AACATTTTTAAATCTTTTTTAATAAATTGTAGGGTTGAACACTAATTATTCCTTACATGACACGAGACCTATCCTATCTCATTGGGATAATCATTACCATTCTGATAGGAACGTTTCTTTACTTCACTTTATGTAGTGATTGTCAGTTGACAACGGCAGAAAATGAGACTGTCGAGGAAGAAATTGTTCCCATGAAAGCTCCCGACCCAACTTCTTTTCCATTCGCATTTAAAGATGGCGATTATGGCTATGAAGTTGCGGATAACTTTAATTTTAATTTGTCCTCCGGAGATTTCGTCCTACCCGTTTCACCGGACATAAATTCTGGTATCGAAGGGTTGAAGTTCTTTTTGGAAGACAATACCGGTAAAGCCATTAACATTACCGGATATTATACGTCTGATGAAGAAAACACCACTTCTTGGCCAAACCTAGGTTTGGCAAGGGCCAATTCAGTAAAGAACTATTTGGTCGGTTTGGGGGTGCCCTCTGCACAGACCAATACCTTTGGAAAATTAATGGACGATATGGTTCCTTCAGAAAGTATTTTATTAGGCCCGGTTGCCTATGAAATTGCGGATCGTCCAGATGACGCCGATGAACAATTAAAGGCTTTGTACGATAAAATTAGGGCCAATCCCCTGGTTCTTTATTTCGACACAGGCGAGGCCAGTATCAATCTTACTGCTGAACAACGACAAAAAGTGGCAGACATGTCTCGCTATTTGGACAAAGTCGAAGATGCTGCCTGTAACGTTATTGGACATACTGATAATACCGGTAGTAGGGCGACCAACATTAATCTTGGTCAAGGCCGTGCAGATTTCGTAAAGATGTATCTTATTCGAAACGGTATTATGGGGTCAAAAATTTCGGCAACCTCACAAGGTCCTGATAACCCCATTGCTTCTAATGATACCGAAGAAGGTCGTTCCAAAAATCGGCGCACAGTGGTCACTTTAAATTAAATATCAACGATAAAACTATATAAAATGAATTTTAATAATATCTGGTGCTGGTTGATTCCCCTATTGGTTGGCGCCATCTGTGCCCTTTTAGGGTATCTATGGGGCAAAGGAAAACGCGAAGTAATTGACAATTCTGCCGAGCTAAAGGCATTGGAGGACAGAAACGCAAAACTAAAGGCAGATTTGGATGCCTGTACCAAAAAACTAACCGCTGCTCCTGCACCGAAAATGAAAGCTCCGGCGTCTTCTCTTGCTGCAGCTGAAGTACCGGTTATTGCCTTTGACGCAGCGGCGGCCAAAGCCGTTTTTGGTAAACGTATAAAGCAAGATGACCTAAAGGTTGTGGAAGGAATTGGACCTAAGATCGAAGGGCTATTCCACAACTTTGAAATTAAAACATGGCAAGCGCTTTCTGAAGCTTCTGTAGATAAATGCCAAGAGGTGCTGAACTCAGGTGGTGAACGCTATCGTATTCACGATCCAGCTTCATGGCCCATGCAAGCCAAAATGGCTTATGAAGGTAAGTGGAAAGACTTGGCCAAATGGCAAGATGAACATAAAGGCGGAAAGTTCTAGTTGACTTCACCTTAAAAAAGGCTGGCGAATGCCAGCCTTTTTTAGTTTCGCCCATTTTCGCCTGGGTAAAAAGTAAACACCGGGTCACTTTGCCAGTACTGTTTTGTTTTGACATCCATTATGGTCAACGGCCCTTTGAACGCGGCCCCGGTATCAATATTCCAAACATTGGCATTGTTTTCCGGTATGGCAATTCCTGTTTTTGAAAGTGGGGTATGACCAATAAAAATCTCATTATAGTGCCTTAAACGCATCGGATAATTTTGGTCATTCACCGTAAGTCCCTTATCCAGTGACTTTGCCATTTCCCAAAGCGTTCTGTCCCAATAAAACAACTGCTCAAAATATTCGTATTCAATTCCCTTTAGATTAGTGAAACCGGCATGAAGGTACAATCGGTTGTCAGTATCTAAAAAGGTGTTTTCCATATTCTCATAAAACTCTAGATACGAATCCCATTGTTCTTTTCCCGCCCTTAGATATGAATCCCTAGTTGCTCTTCCGCCATGGGCCAACCATTGTGGATTTTCCTTTCCTGTAATCATCCATTCACGACAAAGCTCATCGTGATTACCCCTGATAAAGGTGCAGTTATGGGAGTTTTTTAAAGAAATAAGAAAATCAATTGTTTCAAAAGCTTCACTCCATGAATCCACATAGTCTCCCAAAAAGACTAGATGGTCCTCTTCCGTAACTTTTGCGCGTTGCAAAAGTTGTTTTAGTGCCTTAAGCCCAGAATGGATGTCGCCAATTACAAGTCTGCGCATTTCAAGTTTTTAGCAATAATAATCACATTGTAGCCTTTAAATGAGAAATTAAGGTAAAGATTTAGGTGGTGTTCGGTTTTCTTAATTTCAGTACCTTGCTCCGAAATTAGTTGAACAATTCATGACGAAAGTCTTTTGTATTGGCGAACTCCTAATAGATTTTGTGGCCGAAAATCAAGGAAGTGATTTGTCAAAAGCCAATGAATTTACCAAAAAAGCTGGGGGTGCCCCTGCGAATGTTGCCTGTGCCATTTCAAAGTTGGGGGGCAAAAGCTATTTCATCGGGTGTGTGGGCAAAGATCCTTTAGGCACTTTCTTGCTGAATGTTCTCAGAAATGAAGGGGTTGATATTTCAATGGCCCAACGTTCTGAAACCTTCACAACTTTGGCATTTGTTTCACTCGCTGAAGACGGCGAGCGCGATTTTGTATTTAGCCGAGGGGCAGACAAAGAGCTAAAATACGACTCCAGTATAAAGAAGGGTTTCCATAAAAACTTAGTTCACTTTGGAGCTGCTACGGCACTCTTGGGTGGTGCATTGGAAGAAGCCTATGGCCACTATCTTTTTGATGCCCTGACCAAAGATTCGTTCATTAGTTTTGACCCCAATTATCGTGGAGACCTATGGAAGGGAAATGAGTCAAGCTTCATAAAAAAATGTCTTCCATATGTTGAAAAATCCCATCTATGTAAATTCAGTTATGAAGAGGCCCTATTGCTATCAGGCCAAGAAACCGTTGAAGAGGCCTGCCAAAAATTACATGAAGTTGGGGCCAATATAATTGCAGTTACACTGGGCAAAGACGGTACTTTTTTGAGTGTGCCGGGTAGAAACATTCTCGTTCCAAGCATGAAGGTTTCACCTGTCGATACCACGGGGGCCGGTGACGCCTTTATTGGCTGTTTACTGTATCAAATTTCACAGTTGGATGACTTTACAGTAGTTCTTGAAAATCTCGATGGCCTTATTGAAATGGTTGAGAAAGCGAATAAGGCAGGTGCTATTACTACAACCAAATATGGTGCTATTGTTGCCTTGCCCACTTTAAATCAATTGGAGTCTTAAAAATGAACCAAGCTGCACTGCACCAGCTATTGGCCAATAGTAAATTGGCGAGTGGAAAAGATGGGGCCTTTAAGATGCGGTTGCTGACCAACTTACCGCTGATCAAGCACCTGTTTTTTGGTCTATATCCTGAGGAGTCTTTTCTTCCTGAGTTTCAAAAACTGATTGGCTTACTTTCAAAACTATATGAAGCAAGACCCGATTTTCTCAGAAAACAAGATCATGAGCGAGTGGAAATGGGCAATTGGCACCTATCTCAAGAAATGGTGGGTATGCAATTATATGTAGACCATTTCAATGATAATCTAAAAGGCCTGCAAAACAGACTTGCCTATTTTGAAGGGTTAGGTATTAATTTTCTTCATCTAATGCCAATTACCACTCGACCCAATGGACCCAATGATGGGGGTTATGCCGTAAACTCACATACTGAAGTCGATGGCAGATACGGCACAAAAGAAGATTTGGTAAAGCTAACCGAAGAACTTCGTTCAAAGAAGATGTACCTCATGTTGGATTTTGTAGTCAATCATACTTCTGACCAACATGAATGGGCAAAGCAGGCCAAAGCTGGAAACCTAAAATATCAAGATTACTTCTATACATTTTCAAACCGCAACATTCCTGATGCGTTTGAACGAAGTCTACCTGAAGTATTTCCCGAAACCTCTCCAGGAAATTTTACCTACATCCCTGAGATGGAAAAGTGGGTAATGACGGTTTTCAACTCTTACCAATGGGATTTAAACTACAGAAATCCATTGGTGTTTTTCGACATGCTTGCCAATCTGGTGGAGCTTTCAAATATGGGAGCGGACATCGTTCGACTGGATGCTTTGGCTTTTTTATGGAAAAAATTAGGAACCAATTCCCAAAACCTGCCCGAAGCACATCAATTAATAAGTCTTTTTAGATTGTGTCTTCAAGTCATCGCTCCAGGTACCATTTTATTGGCCGAGGCCATCGTAGCTCCGGTCGAAATTGTAAAATATTTTGGTGATGGTATTCAAAAAGGTAATGAATGTGAAATTGCCTATAATGCCTCATTGATGGCCCTACTCTGGAATTCAATTGCTACGAAGAAAACAGCCCTATTATATAAAAGCTTGGCACATGAGCCCAAAAAACCTGCATCGGCCACTTGGATCAATTATCTAAGGTGCCACGATGATATTGGTTTAGGTCTTGATGATAAATACATCGCTGAACTTGGCTGGAACCCTCAAGGGCATCGAAAGTTCTTATTGGATTATTATTGCCAGCGTTTGGATTGGTCACCTGCAAAAGGATTGCTATTCATGTACAATCCTAAAACCGGTGACGGTCGCATAACAGGTAGTGCAGCCTCTCTACTCGGGCTTGAAAACGCCTTGGAGACAAAGAATCAAAAAGAAATCAAAAAGGCTGTAGATAAAATTATCATGATGCACGGCATTATCTTGGCTATTGGCGGGATACCCATGATTTATGCCGGTGATGAAATTGCCACCTTAAATGATTATACTTTTTTAAAGGATGATGATAAGAGGGAAGATAGTAGATGGGTCAATCGGCCTGCACAGAATTGGGCCTTAGTCGATAAAATTGGGCAAAACGAAACTGGCCCCGAAGCCTTGGTTTACAAAAAACTACAACAGCTGATCGCCATTCGTAAAAAAGAGGAAGTCTTCGCAGATCTGCATCCATACAAATTACACTACGTAGGTAATGAACACTTGTTGGTTTTCGAACGTACATCTGATGATACAACAGGAGTTTTGGTCATTGTCAATTTTGATGAATCACCCCATAAAGTGGAGGCTTTTTTCTTAAAGAAGTATGGTTATGAAACCTTTGAAACCGTTCATGATTGGGTAAGTGATGAGCGCATCGGGCTGAAAGAGGGGCATTTAATGCTGGAGCCTTATCAGTTGGTATGGCTTAAAAAATAAGCTAGTTGTATCGTACTTTCCGCAAAATGCGCTGGGCTAATTTCAGTGATTGATAAATATTTCTATCCCACTGTTTTAAAATTGGACTGGCATATTCCATTTGATCTTTAGCCTCTTCAAATCCATTTAGGTAACAAATAAGATAAGAATCCGGTAAATATCTGACATCTGTTTTTTCAGCAGGTGTCAATCTTATGTTTCCTTCAATCTTTCTAACCAATGCATTATTGCTATTGTAGACGTGATGCAGGGCCTTTCTATCGAACTGGGGCGGTTCAAAAACAAGTTCACTATCAATACGATAGCTACCATTGTCCATAAAGGTGATGGCCACTTCTTCCAAGGGATAGTACTTTTGCCGCTTACCCAATCCCAACTGTACATACTCAAGAATTGTAAAAGTATTGCTATCGTAATGAATGGAAACCTCATCCAAAGCTGAATAAAACAATTTTACTTGCTCGTTTATCAATTCGATATCAACCCGCGAGAAATACGTTTCATTATCCACCTTTTTCTTATGTCCGGCCCAGCACACCACGAATTGTTCTTTGAAAACTTTATAGTCACTGGTAAGGTCGGCATGGCGATTATTGATAAAATCAATTACCCCATCCAAGGTAAGTTCAATATTGTTCCGAGCGTGCTGTTCTATGGTGTCTACCTTGGTCGAATTAATATCCTTTAACTCAATATCAAATGCCTTGGGCAAACTTATACTCCCCTCTCGAAAAAACACCGCACCACCGTAATACTTCCAAATGTTCTTGCGCAAGGCGCAGACCTTACCATTTGATTTAATGGTGACCAGGCCTACCACTTTTCCTTCGGAAAGATGGGGAAAGGGAATATTTTCATAAGAGATTATTGGAGGATTGTCCAAGTAAGCATTGACCAAATTTTGAATTTTGCTATCATCAAAAAAATCAACCCCGACAATTTTATTGTCTTCATCTTCTACACCTACTACAATGAATGAATTGTTCTTTGGGTTGCTATTGGCCAGTGCACAGACATGTTTTAAAAATTTGGCTTTGCCTTCCTTCTCACCAATGGATATGAAACGCTTTTTATCATAAAAACTGTTCTCATCATTATGCGCTAACAGGTTTTTGATTAGCAAGCGCTTATTGATCATAACACTTTCTTCAAAATTGTCGAACTGGCTTGAGCCGTTGGCAAGACCAATAGATCGGCAATATTTACATGATAGGGGCGACTGACCACAAAGTGGATTATATCGGCGATATCTTCAGCTTTCAAGGCTTGGTAACCCTGATAGACCGTTTTTGCCCTTTCAGTGTCACCCTTAAAGCGCACATCACTAAATTCGGTTTCTACCAAACCTGGATTGATGGCCCCTACTCGAATGCCAAATTCGTTCAAATCTTTTCGCATGCCTTGATTTATGGCATCTACGGCATGCTTACTGGCACAATACACGTTACCTTTTGGGTATACCTCTTTACCTGCCAAAGAACCAATGTTGATAATATGCCCTGATTCTCTTCTTACCATTCCAGGTATTACTGCTTTAGAAACGTACAAGAGTCCTTTGACATTGATATCCAACATAGCGTCCCAATCATCCAAACTGCCATTTTGTACGGTATCAAGGCCATGGGCGTTACCAGCATTATTAATCAGAATATCTATTTGCGAGAAACCCTCAGGCAAGGTGTCAATGGCCTTAAAAACATCTTCACGATTTCTGACATCAAAGTTCAGAATCGTAACTTCTGTTGTCTTTGAAAGTGATTGTTTTAATTGATTCAATCTCTCTTGTCTTCGTCCACATAAGACCAAAGCAATGCTTTGTTTGGCAAATAATTCTGCCGTGGCCTTACCAATTCCACTGGTGGCCCCAGTAATCAATGCTATTTTCTTCATATCTAGTTTTTAGGGAACCGGTTCTCCTTTTGAAGCCTCCAATAAAGTAAACCAATCTTGTAGTTCTAAATCAATATCGGTTGCTTTCATAGAAGCGGTGAGTCTTTCTTTGTTTGTCGTACCTACAACCGGGTGTACCACAGCAGGATGCTTGAAAATAAAAGCCAGCAACAATTGACTTTCATCGGCATCATATTTTTCACACAATGGGGGTAACACGGTCGAGATTCTCTCGTACTGCGCTCCAGTGCTCCTGAAATAACTTCCCAATGGACTCCAAGCCATGGCCATTCTTGAATTTGAAATACAATCATCAAAGGTGCCATCTTCCATTGGAAGGCAATGCGTTAGTGAGTATTCCACCTGATTTCCTTCTATTGCAACGGCCGATTCAATTAGTGCAACTTGAGAAGGTGTAAAATTAGACACACCAAATGCTCTAATTTTCTCATCTTGTTTCAATTTATCTACAGCTTTGGCAACTTCCTCTGGAACCATTAACGGACTCGGTCGATGTAGCAAAAAAAGGTCTAAATAATCAGACTGAAGTTTCCGAAGCGATTGTTCTGCAGACCAAACAATATAATCAGCATCGTACTGGTAATGCTTGACCCGGTTATCACGCCCACTAGTCATTTGAATACCGCACTTACTGATTAATTGAATTGTGTCCCTCTGTATGCCGCTTGCGGCAAAGGCAGTTCCAAATGCTGTTTCATTTTCATATTCCCCATAAATATCTGCATGATCAAAAGTGGTAACCCCCTGCTCGACACAATGGTTCATTAAATCAATCATCTCAGATTTTGAAAGCTGTTTTCCCCAGCTTCCCCAAGTCATTGTACCTGCAATTATCCTTGAGTAAATATTGGTTTTTGACATGCTGTGAAAATAATTATAAATCCCTTAAAAGGGTCATAAAACTTAGGGCTCCCAAGTTTTTTTAACCAATAATTAACAGGGCATTTTTAAATAAATTTTCATTTTGC
>CAYNUM010000073.1:0-8286 GCA_964400025.1 uncultured Croceivirga sp. | reverse complement strand
GATCTTCTTGACCATTAAGTGGTTCTGGTACTCCATAACCGTAGTTTGGTCCAAACCATCCGTAATGCCAATGAGGTCTCCTTGCTCATTATAGGAATAGCCTACCAAAAAACGTCTGTTGCCATCATGTACGGCCGTTATTTCGGTAATACGTCCTTCCGCATCTTTTACCAAATGAATACGGCGCCCGGCCGTATCGATCATTTGTTCTAGATTTCCTGCAGCATCGTAGAAAAACTGAATGGCGAGCCCATCATCATTGCTCAGGCTTTCCGGTTTTAGCATATCATTGGAAATACGCTTGAAGGTGTTTGTGAGATTCGTGCTATGGTCCCTCACCGTGTAGGTATTACGGTCGATGCAAGTAAGGGTCAATTTTTCCGACCGGTCATAGATACTATCATTCTCTGCTATGAGTAATGGAAAACTTGTGACACGACCATCGGGTAGGCGCATCACCATGACCTGTGCCTCTTTTTCAATGTGAAGGGCAATATCGTAATTGCAGTGAACACCATGACCAAGCATGCCTTCATACCCTGAATCAGAGTACCAATTTCGTTGCCATGATATCGGAATTACCCCTGGAATGTAGAATTCTTCACCTTCATACACCATACGGCCTGTAATAAGGTCAACAGGTTCAAAGCCCATTTTACAGAGTTTCTTACTCAAACCTTGCGTGGCTGGAAACTTCTTTAATACAGCATGATTCAATTTTTTTAAGGCTGCACCTGCTACCTTACCGACCCCTTTCATCAAAGCTCCAAAGCCGTACGACATCACTAGACTCATGACCATGGCCATGAGGTCGGGCACATATGGGCCTCCCACCATAACCGGTGGCCCAGTGGGCATGGGGATGGATGAGGAAGAGGGTAAATACAGTCCTGGTTTGGGTTTCATCTTCTTGCCGGGGGCAGCGGTCAAGGGCATACCAATATCATTGCAAGACATGACCATAAAGCCCGAGGCACTTGTATAGGAGCCCTCTGTGACCACTCTATTGCTACCAAAAAAGTTGGAGGAGTCATGGCCTATTGTGGCCGCCATCATGAATGGGCCACCCATGGGAATATGAACCATTGAGCCCAACATGCCAGCAGTTGTACTGTTGCCGCGCGGTACCTTGTTTACCATCGTGGTCGCACCAACAACGGGCACATAGTCCATAGGATCCATGACCATGCCCACAAAAGGATGCGGTAGTGGTGTGGGAATGGGACCGGCCGGTGTTGGTATCATCACGATGTGGATATCAACACCAACTATGGGATCCATATGTTTATTGGCGGGCATCATATCAAAACCAATTCCGTAGTGAAAATTTTCTTTTTTCCATTTCTTTTTTCCTGGTCGCTACTTCACTTCGCCATTCGACACCTTCGATTTCAGACATAAAATCATCAACTTTTTGGCGGGACTCGTGCTTGCGTTCACGCTCAAGGATATCGTAATAGTCGTCGGCAATAAAGGTCATGCAGGTAGATTTTAAGCTGTCTTTCTCTTGCTTTTCACCATAGGCATAAGCTTTCGTGACAATTTCCCTGTATCTATCCTTGTCCTTCTTTTTTATAGCACTGTAGGCCATCCACCATGCCGTTAATGGTTGTTGTGGAAAACCGTATTCGACGGCGGTATCGGCCTGTTTACAAAACAGGTTTGCCGCCTCTTCCCATTTTTTTTGTAGTTGCTTTGAACTTCCCTGAAATCCATAAAGCTGAACAAGAATGGGTTTGCAGCTTTCGTCACCAGCCAACAGCCCGTTTTGGGCCAATGCCAGACCTCTTTGCAAGAGTACGTCCATCTCCTCATACTCCTTAAAATTGAACAACATTCCGGCATACACCAAGTGTGCACTGGCGAAAAAGCTTTTGGAACCACTCTTTTGTGCGGCTTCCAAAGCCTTGTCTCCCCAATTCCTTAAACCTGAAAGGTCACTGTTCTTGACACATTTGAACATCTTCATCATGCAATGCCTGAACCGAACTTCAGGTTTGTTAGGGTCCCCACCACTTGCTATCTTGGAGATGGCCCCATCGAGATCTAAGGGAATCGATAACGATTTTCCGATATCTTCATTCACTTTCATTAAACGATCAAAATGACGTTCTTCAGAATAGTCAAATATCATGAATCGCACGTTCTCTGGTAAACCTAAAGTCAGTAGGGTATTGATCCAGGTGCCATATTCTTTAGTGTCTTCAATGCTATACGGGTAGAGTGCAAATGTGAGTACCCTATTCCTTTCAGGTAAGGCTTCTTGAAAGGCCTTGGCCATTTCTATAAACAGCAAATTGTTCTGATAGGCTTCTTTACTGATTTTTTTTTCAAAGTTTCCGGGATCCCAAACGAAGTCAGGATTATTTTTAGCGTAAGACTCAATATTTTCACTGTCTTTTCGATAGGACTCAATCCAGTCTTTAATGATTGTTGAGGAATGCCGTTCTGTACTTTTGAAAGGTGTTAAGAGTGCAATAACCATATCAGGAATACTGCCGTGAGCCGTAGATTCAAGTCTCAAAAAACCTTCATATAGCCGTGCTTGTGAAGGAATGATCAGCCAACGAACCAATCGTAAATGGCCATGAGGGGTAACGTCACTGTTCCATTTGTTCTGAATCTTTGAGACGAGTTGCGCTATGGGGTTGTGTTCATTGTTCATGACCTGAATGTCAATATGGCCTAGTTGAGATTCACAACACCACCTTTTATATTGGTCATACCACTTCCGTTAATATCTACCATGGCCCCTTCAAGTTTGGCTGTTGCTTTTCCTTTAATGCCCACTTCAGCTGAATCTGCAGTAAGTTTGGCTTTACTTTTCAAGGTCATATTGGTCTTAGCATCTGCAGTGATTTCCAGCGCCTTTACATTGGCCTTGTTTTTGGCGGAGACATTGAGGTCATTGGAAGCTTCAATCGTAATATCCTTAGAGGATAACGTTAGACTTGTTGGTGCACTGATGGTTATGCCGCCCTCTTTTGTATCTAAAGTAATTGAATTGCCTTTTTTATCAGAAATGGTGATACTTTCTTCATTGCTTTTGTCGTTGAGCTTGATAGTATGTCCACTCCGTGTTTGTATAACCTTGATATCATTATCAGGAGATGCCCATTCATCAAGAGGTTTATTTTTTTTATGGTACATGGCCCCAATAACGTAAGGGCTTTCAGCATCACCACCCTCAAAATCCACAAGCACCTGGTCGCCAATTTCAGGAAGGAACTGTACTCCTTGACCGTCACCTGCATGTGAGCTAATAACACGAATCCACGGAGTTGTTTCTCCGATTAGTTCTTGCCAAGCGAAGGCCACTTTTATACGACCCAGTTTTTCAGGGTCATTATTGTCAACGACGGCAGCTATTTGGCTCTGGCTAGAAGTGTAAGCATTAATATTGGTATAAGGATACCCCTCAATATTTGCACTTACTGCCTCAAAATGGTTTTCATAGCCATCCATTCCCCGAAGGGTATGGGTCACCTCGGTCACGCGATATTTTTGGTCTTTAATCTCAACAATGTTTCCTAGGGCTACCCCAGAATTCCAACTATACCCAATAAGCTTCACCTGTTGTATGGCAAGCCCTGCTTTTTGAACCTTAGCCTTGCCCTTGATAATGTTTTCATATTTCCGCTCGTTATTGGCATTGACCCACACATGCGTCTCGTTACCAAATAAGGTATCTGATTTGTCGTACACCTTGCCACTGTCTCCATTCACCCCTTTGGGTTTGGCACTTTCAATATATTGCCAATGTTTCCCTTCTTTTTCAAGATAACTTTGGGTAAAATATTTGAATTTTTGAGGGGTAGGGTTATACTTCATCTCGTACTCGGCGAGATCATGATTGTACTTTAAGGGTATGGAATTTTCTTCTGGCTTCCCAAAAATCAATTGTTTTCCATTGTAGTACAACCATTGACCGTATTTTTCCGATAGGCGTTTTATAAAATTGAAGGCGCTCTCATGATTTTGCACTGTGTAGTCAATCACTTCTTTGAATGTTGATTTCGTTTTTATATCGAAACCATAGCCCGAAAAGGTTTTTTTGACAATATCGTCCAATTTACTTTCATGAAAACAATTATAATGGGGGCCATCATTAGCCAAAATTTCTTTGCTCGAAGCAATTATGGACAGTTCATCACCTTGTACGTTCGAACCCCTTGAAATGGTAATTGAGGTAATGATACCATTGAACTCCAATCTGCCCAGTTTTTCTTTTTGAGCATTGTTCGTCAATATTTCAATGGCAAGAGATTTTTCCAAAAGATCATGATAGTCCTCATTTTCTAGTGCACTTAAAGGTATTCGGGCCTCAAGAATATGGTGGGCATGTATTCGCTGTTGCAATCTTAATTCCTTAAAAATTGGAAGCTCTTTACCGTCTAAAAGAATTGTGGTTTTAAAAGTTAAGGTCATTCCAATTCAAAAATTTGTTAACGAACGTTACTAAATAAGGACAATTTAGGAGGCAGATTCATCCATCCAAATTGCAGAATGGTCTGAATCACCCACCGTTATTTGTTGGCACCAAATAGAAAAAAAACAGCGCATGGCGTCACCGGTATTGGCTTCGAAGACTTCTCTATAATCTACGCAGACTGCCTTTGAGAAGGTTAATTTTTTACTGTTCATTGGCCCCCGGGTAGCTTCTGCTTTGAAGAGCACTGTACCATCATGCCGTTCTGCTCGTAGCAACCAATCCAAAAGTGCAGTGTTTCTTGTTGATTCAACAGTGAGGTGCACTAAGCCTGCTTGTGGTTGCGATAGTAAATGACCTGTCTTGATATCAATTTTACGTGAAAAATCATATTCACAATGAAGAACATTTACTTCTTCAAAGTCTTCATCTAAATCATCAATGGTAAGCAACGCCTTGAATGCCATATCAATACAATGTATTTAATTGAATAGCGGATGGTGGATTACCTTCCGCTATTCAACATCATTTTTTGGTTGTGAAAACCTATTTAGATTGGTTATATATCCACCCACTCATTGTCCAATTCACCGTCGCCAATTTTCAAAACCCTGGATGAAAGAACAATATTTGCTACCATGGCAACACCACCATGGGCTTCGAAACTTTCTTGAAAGTCAACCAGGTAGGCGTCTGTAAACTCAAGCGTTTTTGCAGCCGAATCAGAGTTGGTCTTAAAAAAGGTGATTGAACCATTTTTCATTTCAAATGCATTGAACATCCAGTCAGAAAGAAACGTGTCTGTTGTTGATTCAACCGACACATTGATTGTACCCCCTTGGGTTTTGGTCTGCGGTCTTCCATGCGGGTCAATTGACCGATGAAAACCATAAGAGCAGCTTTCAATTCTGTACTCTTGATCATTAATTTTCATTACTGCTTTAAACGCCATAATTTTTAAGTATTTGATTAGAATTAATAAAAAGGACCTATGATTTGAGGGGGATAAATAGCAAGAGCAGGTTTCTAGGTCATAATCTCACTTTGCTAGTTAAATGTAATAAACTTATTGAATTATGCAAAGTGTTCACATTCTAAATGAACGATTCTCGAAGGAGGCTTAACTTCGATAAACAGAAAAAATATATGTAGCGTCAATAAGCTGACCAAACTCTTTTGTTAAGGTTTGATTGTTTATTAACTTTCTTTTACCCGCTTGCAGATGATAACCGTATTCTCCTTGATTTTGTTCGCAGCAATAGTTTGGTCAAAATCAACGTGCCTTACACTGCCTATAATGTTTGGTTTCGTATGAAATATCCAATCAGAGGGAACCTGACTTCTACGGTCAACTACTTCAATAGTACTTTCGGGGTGCCTTTCGTTGTAATCAAGAATAAAAAAATAAAAAAGTTTTGAGAAGGTCATTGGCTTTGGCGCCTTTACCCTAAAATTGGTGATTTCTGAATCACTACTTTTTTTTCTGAATTCAAAACTAATGATAACCGGTTGCAATAATTCTTGTTGGGTTGGGTCCGTTATATTCAACCCTACCGGATATTTCCAAGTTTTATAAATCGGTACAGGAATCAAAGTCGCTATTTCATACATCTTGTAAGCAAGGGTAGGCAACAAAAAGAAGACTGAAGCCGTCGCAAAAATATAGCTGAATGGCGCCCTGAACTTATCTACGACGTGCATAAAGGCAACCAGCCCCAAAAACGTAAAAATCAACGAAAAAAAGAATTCAGAAAAGAAATCGGTTTCATCTTCAGAGAGCACAGGGAAAAACTTTCGCATTACCCAGAGGTGTACTATTCCCATAATAAGAAAGAGAATTTCCATTCCAATAAAACTAAAAAACGGAATGTTGTTCAAGACTACACTTGAGCTTAAAAGTCCAATAAGCGCAAAACTCAATAAAATAATTAGCGCGTAGACCAAAGCTTTTAGCTTGTTCTGGGTGAATAATTTTCGAATTTTTTTCGCCAAGGTCATGAGTATGGTACCCAATAGCACAAAGACCATACTTACCCTAAAGACCCCACTATTAACTATATAATTCATTGAACACTTACCATTATACTGATAAACCTTACAACTGTGACGAGAAGCCTAAGATACTGTTATTCGTTTCCCCCAACAAAAAATCACTCGCATTATCGATTATTAGGTTGGTTTTTACTTCCATTTCCATAGGAACAAAATAATTATAGAAAACCTCAAGAAATTCGTAAAGTTTGAATTCATTAAGGTACCAATCTATATTTTTGGTTAATATAGGACCAATGTTAAACTCAAGCGAGGGTACTCGAATACCATAGTCTTCACTTTCTAAAACTGTATCGTGCCCAAGACGAAATCCTGTTTCGACAGGATTTTCATCATTGGTCAATAGTTCGCTGGCTCTCTTGATCTGTACTTTTTCATCCAATATTTTTTCAAGACTTATTCGAGTAAGTTCGATATCACCTGCTATTTTGTGACAGAACGGCAACAAAGTAATTAAGCGAATTGCATAAGTCTTGGGGATTTCTGGAGAGATTTTCCAGAAATCGAATAAAAAATCATTTTTCAAATGTCCAAAGCCATTGAGCAGCGCTCTCTCGTTTTGTTCAATCTGTAGCCTTTGAAAAAAAAATTCATTTTCAATAGGCGAGAAAAAAGATCGTGACGACTGTTCTTCCTCTTTGATTACTTTTCTTCGCTCTATGTAAGATTTAGTGCTTTTACTGATGGCTTGCTGGTGAAACAATCCTTCCGGGAGGATATCATAGAGGCCATTTCTAGCCAATTCTATACTTATCTTATCATTATCAACACCCAATCGGGCAGTTTTAAGATCGCCACCATAGGCTCGGGTAAAGGTACTTTGATTGGAAACGGTGTAATCTCCGTTTTTTAAACCTGCATTATCCTGTAGCTCGGCTATGAGCACCTCTGTCTTGATCTTTCTGTGGTACTTTAAGAGAAAGGCGATAATTTTATTCAGCTTTTCGGAGTTCATTGTGCTTTAAAAAACCATTAAATTAGGATAAATGAAAATATTACCACCTTCCAAATCCTCTTATACGCTGCCTCCAAAAAGGGTCGGTCAAATCGCTAATTTTAACACCAGAAACTGCCGATGGTCCTTTTCTTGAAGTTGAATTAACAAATTTATTGTTACCGAGATAAACACCTACATGATTTATGTTATAGTTGTTTTCTCCAGGATTACCAAAAAAAATCAAGTCTCCTTCCTCTAGGTACTGGGGATTTCCAAAAGCCTTATTGCGATTTTCAGCTTCTTTCAATTGTTGTTTGGCCGTTCTGCCAATATTATAGTGGCCATATACCTCTCCAAAAAGTGTGAGTGTGAATGATGAACAATCAATGCCCTTTTTATTATTACCACTCAAAAGGTAAGGAGTGCCCATCCATTCATCGATAAACTTGTATAGTTTGAGGTTGTTGATTCTTTCCGGAGGAACCTCAAGAATTTCTGCATACTTCCATTGCAAAGGAGTAAACTTCTTTACCGGTGGGGTGGGTATAGGCTTATCTTCTTCCTTAACAAGTTCCTCTGGGGCTTTAATAGGCAAAGGTTCATAGCTATATGCCGGGTCTTGCCCTTTCTTTGATTTGTTCTTGTACCACTTCTTGGGAATGGCAATTTTGCCTTCTATCTTTCGTGATGTATTTCTTATTTTTCGTTCATCACTGGTAATCAGAAGCTCAATGTTATCGGTTATCAATAGTTTTTTTCCCGCGACAATAAAAACAGGAAGTTCATATTGCACATATCCCGGCTTTACAAAAACCAAGCTTTGATTGCCCAAAGGCAAATCGTCATATTCAAAAATGAACTTGCCATC
>CAYNUM010000072.1:0-8349 GCA_964400025.1 uncultured Croceivirga sp. | reverse complement strand
CTTTATTTAATGCGCCATACTCATTATCCAGTTCACCCAAACGCTCCATAAAACCATCCACCATTTCTTTATTATCATCCGAAACGTCTAATTGGGCGAGTTCGTAGTTAATATTGGCTACATAATAATTTTCAATTTTTTTAAGGTCTGGAGAAAGATCACCCAACGATATACCTGTTTTCGGACTTTCAGTATCCCTTTTTTCAACAACTGTGGTCTGAACTTCGTTTTGCGGATTGTTTAAGAATAAATAGGCACCTAAGCCTAGCAGCACCACAACGCTGGCTGCAATTCGCAACCAATGGAATTTCACTGACCTTTTTTGTTGGGGCATTTCCTTTTCAAGTCGTTCCAAAAAACGTTTCTCATGATCTTCTGACATTGAAAAAGTCTTTTGTTGCCGTTCTTGTTCAAATAATTTTCTAAGATCCTGTGCCATAGTTCAATTCATTTAATATCGCTTTCAATCTCGCTTTTCCCCGTAACAATCTTGTTCTTGAAGCCGTTTCAGAAATGTTCAATATTTGGGTAATCTCTTTATGATCATACCCTTCAACTAAGAACAGCTGAACGACGAGTCCGTATTTTTCAGGTAGTTCATAGATTGCCTTTTTCACTTCCTCTAAATCAATACCTCCACTTACCTCCCAATTATCATCGTCAGCCACATGCATATAACTTTCATCCAACTCAACCATGCGCTGTTTCTTTGATTTTATAAAATCTATGCAACCATTGACCACAATTCGTTTTAACCAAGCACCAAATGTTACCTCACCCTTGAACTGGTCGATTCTTTGAAATGCTTTGATGAATGCTTCCTGCAGAACATCTTCAGCATCGTCTTTATTTTTTAAAAATCGCATGGCTACACAAAACATACCCTCACAATATTTACGGTACAGCTGAAGCTGCGCGTTTCTATTGTTGGCCTTACATTGTTCTACCAGTTCTAGCTGCAAAATGGTCGGTTTGTTGTTGTTTTCCTAATAGACTGAAATAAAAAAGCAATGTGGCAAAATTGTTGAGATTTAGCCTTATTTAACAAACGTTTTTAATGCCAAACCCGTAATATGTTACGGTTACCCTACACTCAAAACACTGATATTAAATATTTTAAGCAAATTAACACATGTCCGTTATTTCAAGCACCTTTTTTGCTTTTTCGGGCATTTCGTATTTTAGTGACAACTCAAAAAAACCATACTATGAAGATCTTAAAATGGTTGGGCATTGTTTTGGTAGTACTGTTTCTCCTATTCTATTTTGTGGGCAGACCTATTATGATAAAACAGACCAAAAAACATAGTCCCGAACGATTGGCAACATTTACCGAAATGGGGTATGACTTGGAGGTATCTTACAACAGCCCCAGTAAAAAGGGACGTGAAATCTTTGGAGGTCTTGTACCATACAATACTGTCTGGCGTACAGGGGCAAATGAACCCACAGTATTTTCAACAAAGACTGATATTTCCATTAATGGGAAAACCCTGCCGGCTGGGCAATATTCACTTTGGACAAAACCTTCGCCTGAACAATGGACAGTTTATTTCAATACTAAAATTCCCGATTGGGGGGTCAATTTCTCTGGAGTGAGTTGGGAAACTGAATATGACGCTGCCGCAGTTCTAACACAAGTTCAAAAGGTGGATGCCACCATTGAGAATTTCACCATTTCCTTTGAGCGAAATGAGGATCAAAAACCAGAATTGATCATGGCTTGGGACCAAACAAAAATAGCAGTAGAAATCGGTAAGCCCTAAACCTTTTCAAGGGTGAGGAATCAGAATAAACTTAGGTCAAAAAAAGAGATAGATGGCCAGACCTTGGCCAATAAGATAGTTACTGGTGATAAAGTGGCCCTCTCTCGCGGCATAACACTGATTGAAAGTACCCGAATTCAAGATGCCCGTTCTGCTGAGAAATTGGTAACGGCTTGTATGCAGCATCAAACACCTAGCGTACGCATAGGTATTACCGGTGTGCCTGGTGTGGGTAAAAGTACCTTTATCGAAGCTTTTGGATCATATTTGACTGGTATTGGAAAAAAGGTGGCCGTTTTGGCGGTCGACCCTTCAAGCTCTATTACCAAAGGCAGCATTTTAGGAGACAAGACCCGTATGGAAAAGTTATCCAAAGACCCTAATGCCTTCATACGGCCATCGCCCGCACAAGATTCATTGGGTGGAGTTGCCAAGCGCACGCGAGAAACCATAATTCTGTGCGAAGCTGCAAAATTCGATGTAGTTCTGGTTGAAACCGTTGGAGTAGGTCAAAGTGAAACCTTGGTTCACAGTATGGTTGACTTTTTTCTTTTATTAAAGTTGGCTGGAGCGGGAGATGAATTACAAGGTGTAAAACGTGGTATTATGGAAATGGCTGATGCCCTAGTCATCAATAAAGCAGATGGTGAGAACATAAAACCCGTGAAGCATGCCATGACCGAATTTAAAAGAGCCCTTCATTTATATCCTCCAAAGGAAAACTCCTGGTCCGCGAAGGTGACCAGTTGCTCATCATTGAATAATGTAGGGATAGATTCAGTCTGGGAGCTGATACTAGAGTTTATTACCCTTACAAAAAGTAATGGCTATTTTGAACTGAACCGCACCTCACAAAATAAAAATTGGTTTCTTCAAACCGTTGAAGAACAACTGCGGCATCAATTCTTTAGTCAAGATTACGTCAAGAACCATATGACCGAACTACTGGTTCAAATTGAAAAAAAAGCCATTTCTCCAGTAATAGCCGCACAGAAATTACTTGCCCGCAAATCATAAGGTAACCGCTTTTCGAACAGCCTTTTGTTGGGATGAAAAGCCTAAATTTGCATCGATTTAATCGATACCCATGCAACCGATTACCGATGCCCTTCTTTCCATTGTTGTTCCGCTCTATAATGAAGAGGACAATGTTGTGCTATTAACCCAAAAAATTCATGAGAGCCTTGAGGGGTACAATTATGAAATTGTATATGTCGATGATTTTTCTACCGATGGCACTAAATCAGTCGTGAAAAAGATGGATGATGATTCCGTTGCATTGATTGAACTGAAAAAGAATTATGGGCAAAGTTTGGCGCTGGCTGCCGGTATTGACTACGCCCGTGGGGAGTACATCATCACAATGGACGGGGATCTTCAGAACGACCCATCAGATATTCCTGAAATGTTGGAATATGCCGTTACCGGAGAGTTCGACCTGATTACCGGAATTCGTCAGAAAAGAAAAGATTCGCTGATCAAAAAAATACCTTCAAAGATTGCAAACTTTCTGGTCAGAAGGGTGACCAAATTGAACATCAAAGACAACGGTTGCGCCTTAAAGGTATTTACGAAAGATATCGCCAAAGGCTTGAACCTATACGGAGAAATGCACCGTTTCATTACCTTATTGGCCTTTCTGGAAGGTGCTCAAATAAAACAGGTTCCGGTAAAACACCATGCCAGACATGCCGGTAAATCCAAATACGGATTGGAACGTGTATTCAAGGTTGTGGCCGATATGATGCTATTGCTCTTTATTAGAAAGTACTTTCAACGGCCCATTCATCTTTTTGGCATTTTCGGGGTTTTATTAATGATTTTGGGGGTCTTTATAGAGATATACCTTCTCATTGTAAAATTTGGATTTGGGCAAGATATCGGCACTCGACCCTTGCTTATTTTCGGCATGATGTTCATACTTGGTGGAATTCAACTGTTCACCATCGGCATTGTAATGGAACTACTTATTCGAACCTATTACGAATCACAGTCCAAACGCCCTTATCGCATCAAGAAAATTACCATCGGTGACGGAAAAGCAGCGTAAAAACCTGACAACCTTCATTAAGGCGGCAGTAAGCGCGCTTTTGATTTATTTCATCTTAACGAAGATTGATTTCAAAGAGGTCATCACAGTGCTGAAGTCCGCAAATCCATTTTGGCTCTTTTTGGCTCTGTTTCTCTTTGCCCTTTCAAAATTCTTTAATTCACTGCGATTAAATCTATATTTCCATATCATAAAGGTGCCATTGACGACGCTGAGCAACCTTAAACTTTATTCTTTGGGCATGTTTTACAATCTCTTTTTGCCGGGTGGTATAGGGGGTGATGCCTATAAGGGATATGTGATTCAAAAAAAGTTTCAAGCAGGAACAAAAAAAGTAGTGGGCGTTTTATTGTTGGATAGATTGAGTGGACTACTATTGATTCTAATTTTTGCCTTGATTCTGGCCATTGCAGTCGAACTGCCCTTCTTGGAAGGTCTAAATTGGCTGTTGTATCTGGCAATACCCTTGGGAATTTTAGCATTCTGGTTGGTCAACAAAATAGTATTTCCATATGCACTTCCAGTATTCTGGGGTTCGTTTGCCTATTCAGCTCTTTTGCAAGCTATTCAATTGGGTGCCACATTATGTATCATCAAGGCATTGGGTATTACAGGAAACATTCTGGCCTATTTGTTCATCTTTATGATTTCGTCAGTCGTTTCGGTTATTCCATTGACAATTGGTGGAATAGGAAGTCGAGAAGTTACCTTTCTTTATGGGGCCAAATGGCTCAACCTTGATGCCAGTACTGCAATAAGTATAAGTTTTGTTTTCTTTTTGATAACGGCTGCCGTTTCCTTAATAGGAATTGTTTTTCATTTCAAAAAACCTGAATTAAAGACAACTTGAACTCAGTTCAAACGAACGAGATGCACCTTATTCAATTTTTGTTCTCGGCTTTCGGGATTCAAGAATTTCAGTTGTAATCGTGTTATCCTGAATTGGTCAACCGTCAACTTTTTGTCCCAATTCACTCCTGATTCTTTTAGGATTTCCAATTCTTTTGAATCGACATAAACCCAAGAACCCTTTTTATCCTTCAATTGGGTTAGTGGTAAAATCTTCACTGGATAGCGATTATAAAAGTCAAGTGCCCAACTATGTCTCTCTGTAAACTTGTAGATATTGTCAACCGCAATTTTATTCGTCTCGACAACTTTTGCCATGTTTGAACCTCCTTGGTAATTTAATAAAGAGGGATAGAATTGAAGATTCATGACACCATTCAAAAGAACCGACGCATAAACAGATATATAAATCAATCGTAGGTAAGGTACCTCTTGTTTTACGCTGAAATATGCTGTGGTCAATAAAACTGCCGCCAAAACAAAATACCCTAGGAAATTTTCAAATTTGAAGACGAACACACAAACCAAGAAAGAAAAGATAAACACTAAGCCAAGAATAAAATACTGAAACCCGAAAAGAGTTTTAACCACTCGCTTTTTGGTATTTTGACCTAATTCATAAACGAATGAGGCAGTCAAAATAGCAAATAAGGGCATCATGATGTTCATATAATGAGGCAACTTAAATTGGGCAAAACTGATGATAAAAAAGATGAGGGTTATGCCACCCAAAGTCAAAAAATCAAGGGAACAATCATACGTAAAGCGTGTCTTGACAAAAGCTTTGGCCCTAGACCAATAAGCCATGAGCCCCAGTATACTCCAAGGAAGAAAAACCCATAAGAACGTATGAAAGAAAAAGAAGTAATCGCTGCTGTTCTTTCCAACTCCTTCGCCGCTTAACCGCTCAAAACTTTGTTCCCAAAAAATGAAGAATATACCGCTTCTTTCGTTTCTACCCCTAATGATTTTCTTAGGATGTAAGTCAAATTGCTGATAATAGGCATAGAGCATTGGTGAAATGGCCATCATAAAAACCAACAGCGCAACAAGAACCTTCCAATTCAAAAACATATGCCATTTTCGGGTATAGCTTATATGACACAGAATACAAAGCCCGATGACCAACAAGGCAATTTGACCTTTCGTAGAAAAGGCAATTGCCGCACCCAGCGCACCAAGCACGATATGCTTTAACGATTCTTTTTCAATATAGGCCACCAATTGCCAAATCGCAAAAATTGCCGAACCGGTTAACACGGCATCAGTCCTAACATCAATAGCTCCCAATACGATGGTCTGACAACTTAAAAAAATCAAGGAAGCATATTTACCGACTTCCTTGTTGTATAATAATTTACCAAGGCCAAAACAGCTATAGCCACCTAATAGGGTTGCCAATATTCCGGGAATGCGATATGCCCAATCATAAATACCAAATAGCTTAAAGGAAAGAGCCGCTAACCAATAGTGCATATGGGGTTTATCGAGATATTCCTCCGGTCCCTTAAAAAGATTCAGAAAATCATTTTCTTGAACCATGCGCATCGCCATAACAGCAAACTGCGCTGAATCGTTCTCGAAGAGGGTAACGAACATTCCGGCCAGGTAAACCAACACCATTAAACCAATCAAGAACCAGTAGCGCCTGTTGGTTATCATACCCCTACCCTCTTAATGGTGATGGCATAGACTAGAGCGAACAACCACCCAAAAAACAGACCTATGAACATACCAAACAAAACATCACCAGGGTAATGGACACCAATGTAAATTCGACTGTATCCAACCAAAAATGCCCATAAAAACAACACTGTTGATAACCACTTGATTCGCTTTCCTAGAATAGTACTGAAGTAACTGGCAACCGCCATTGAATTTGCGGCATGAGCTGAAAAAAATCCGAATTTACCCCCGCAAGAATGCTTCACCAACCGCATTAGGCCAGATACTTCTTCATCATGACATGGGCGATAGCGCCCAATACCATACTTGAAAAAATTACCCATTTGATCAGTGACCGTAATCAATAACGCGATTCCCAATAATAATATGCCAGTGCTCTTCCACCCCAAATGTTTTATTGAAAGTGCCAAAAGCACCAAATAGAAGGGAATTGATCCCCATTTATCAGTGATAAACATCCAAAAACCATCCCAAGATGAGGAACCTAAACCATTTAGAATTAGAAATAATTCTTTGTCAAGCTGAATGATTTCTTCCAAGGCCTTTAATTTTCATAACGTGATACTTCACGGTCATAAAATGCCGTAGCAGCTTCGATAAGACTTTCTGCCTCTGAGGCTAAATCATCTTCATCTTCCTTAGAAAATTCTTCCAACCATTCTACTTCGTCATTTTCAAGGTTGATTATAAATCGAGGATACTCGGTATGAACAATGTAAATACCGTCAGGATAATCGGTATTATCTCCAAGTAGAAATTTAGGCAGTTCCATCTATTCTTTTAGCAATTAAATTGTTCGTCAAAATTTGAAATCGAAGATACAACAATAGTGCTGAAGCGGTCAGACCCGACAGTAATCCAATCCAGATACCCATGCTCTTGAGCTCGGTATGCAAACCCAAATAGTACGATATCGGGAAGCCTATCAACCAGTAGGCAACAAAGGTTATTAGGGTCGGAATCTTTACATCTTGAATACCACGAAGCGCCCCCAGAACAACGACCTGAATACCATCTGAAATTTGAAAGAAAGCAGCCACCAATAGTAATGTTCCCGCAAGTGCGATTACTTCCAAATTATCAGCCTGATTAAGCATGTCATTACTATCTAAGTAAAGGTTAGGCAACCAATCTTTACCTAAAATGAAGATGGCGGCAAATAGAATCTCTATCAGAAAGGTGAGCAAGAAAATCGATTTGGCAATACGCTTTAAATCACTGAACCGTTGAAGTCCCTTTTGATTCCCTACACGAACCATTGCAGCTACACTCAAACCAACACCTACCATATAGGTCATACTACTGAGATTAAGCGCAATTTGATTGGCTGCTTGTGCATTTTTACCCAAGACACCGCTCAACCATATGGCTGCCGTAAAAATGGCCACTTCAAAAAAGACCTGTAGCGACGACGGAAATCCCAAATTCATAAGTTTGGTAAAGGTCTTTTTCGAAAGCTCCTTAAAGTTAAAATTGGTTACGAATTGTCTGAAAGACCTTTTGAAATAGAGCAAAAAATAGAGGTAACCCAGCATAACCAATCTTGAGACCAAGGTACCGATGGCAGCTCCAATGATTCCCAATTTAGGAAATCCAAAACTGCCAAATATCAACAAATAGTTGATCAGAACGTTCAAAACGTTAGCCAAAATAGTGGCGTACATTGGAAAACGCGTTTGAGACATCCCTTCAGAAAACTGCCGAAAGGCCTGAAAGATAATCATGGGTATTATCGAGAACGCTACTAGATTCAAATAAGGAACGGCCAATTCAACTACTTCATCAGGCTGCTTGGCCAAATACAAAAGCGGCTTACAGGCCATAATCAATCCGAAAAGACCCAATCCCAAAATGATACATATTAATATGCCGTGCTTCAATACCTTTTTTGCTTCCGGTTGATTTCCTGCCGCATCAGCCTCGGCGACCAAGGGGGTGATAGCAGTCGAGAATCCGATACCCACATACATGAACATCATGACCAAACTGTTTCCTAAG
>CAYNUM010000071.1:0-8417 GCA_964400025.1 uncultured Croceivirga sp. | reverse complement strand
GAACAGTAGTTGTCACTGCCAAGAAACGGGCAAGGTACAGATTGTAATACATGGTCACCTTCTTCATCAACACGCAAGTAGCTGGCAATAAATTGTGAAGGTTTCATTCGAAAGTGCTTGGCTATCCGCTCAATATCGGCATTGGTAAATAATGGACCTGTAGTTTTACAGCAGTTAGCACAAGTCAAACAATCGGTCCGTTCGAATTCATTCTCATGCAGCTCTTGCATGAGGTAATCCAAATTTTTCGGTGGGCGTTTTCGCAGTTTTTGAAAGAATTTTTTATTCTGCGCTGATTTCTTAGCCGCCCTTTCAGGAAGGTTTTCTAGGCTATTTTCCATCCTTACAAACATATAAAAATGAAGGTGAAACCGTTTTCAACAAGAAAAACCTGATTTTTGTTCCATGGATATTCTGGGAAAGGCACTGATGGATTTTCAATCTGGAAACTATTCGGAAGACATCATAACAACCTCTTCATTGAATGAAGAAGATATCTTACCATTACCCTATTTGTTTAGAAGTTTCGAAGAAATGCCCGTTTTGGAACAAAAAGCACTCGAAAGCTGCCGTGGTACCGTTTTAGATATCGGTTGTGGAGCAGGAAGTCATTCCATGTATCTTCAAAAAAAAGGTTTTGATGTTACGGCAATGGACCAATCTCAGGAGCTATTGCCGTTTGTAAAGCCAGAGGAATTCACAAGACTGTTTCTTCAAATTTTTTGGATTATTCTGAAGACCGATTTGGCACCCTATTATTACTAATGAACGGTATTGGAATCTCAGGAAAGCTAAAACGATTACCAGACTTTTTAGCCCACGCCAAGAACCTATTACAACCCAATGGCCAAATAATTCTGGATTCCAGCAATATCATTTACATGTTTGACCAAGATGAAGATGGAGGTCATTGGATACCCGGAGATGTAGATTACTATGGCGAAGTGAGTTTTCAAATGCACTACAAGAATGAAAAGGGCGCGGTTTTTGATTGGCTGTACTTAGACTTTGATACGTTGGCCACCTATTCAAAAACGGTCAATCTACATTGTGAAATGATAAGTGAAGGAGAACATTACGACTATTTGGCCAAGCTCAGCTTAAAATAAATACTAGACGTAAAACGTAATCGTTTTAAGTACGGTGGTTTAATCTACTTAATAAAAATTCATGAAAAGGAAATTGCTATTACCCTTGCTGGCGCTCTTATTTCTTTTGGGTTGCTCTTCAAGTGGTGGAGATGATTCTTCACCAGACCCAACTGATGATGACGGAACGACCCAAGTAGATAAGTCACAAAATCTCTTGGCAACAGGGGCCTCGGCAAATGACCTATTATCCAATGGAAATTTCGATAGGCTATTGGTACAGATTGCCTATGTAACCGGATTTCGGCCAACAGACGAAACGATGACCAATTTCGTCGATTTCATTCAACAACATTCCTTTAAACAAGACATTGAAATCTCATATTTGGAATTACCCTCGCCGAATGACGACAGTCTTGAACTGCAGGAAATAGCCGATTTGGAATCCGAAAATCGGACAGCATACAACGATGGTACGACGATCGCCGTCTATATCTATTTTGCTGATGCTCCGTCAGACGGCGATGATCTGAATGAGGGTTCAGTAACTCTAGGTGCCGTATATAGAAATACTTCCATGGTCATTTTTGAAAGTACCATTCGCACCCTATCAGCTCGTAGTTTGACCATTACCACCACAGATGTGGAGACCGCCACATTGAACCATGAGTTTGGGCATTTATTTGGGCTGGTCAATTTAGGTACGGTAGCAGTAAACAACCATGAAGACCCAGCCGCTCCCAATCATTGTGCAATTGAAGGTTGCCTGATGCGTGCAGAACTGACTTTTGGTAGCCCCTCAGCTCGGGCGTTGGTTGCAAATTCAGCATCGAAAGGCGAATTGGTTTCTGCTTGTACACTATCTGGAACTACAGTATTGCAGTTACTTGAACAACGTGCATCCAGAAGTCTTGCGGTCGTTCCAGAACTGGACGCAGAATGTGTTCTCGACCTTCAAAGTAATGGCGGCAGGTAGCCTTTAAAGGAAAAATCATAAGGCTTTTCATTTTGGCAATTTTAAGAATTGCCAATGGTTTGGATTGGGAATAATCTCCTATCTTTCTACGAACTGAATTTTCCTAAATCCAACCACATGAAAAAAGTAGTTGCCCTCCTGTCCATTGCCATTTGTTTTCAGGCATTTTCACAAAAAAAGAAAAAATCAGACAAAGCTTCTGAAGACAAAACAGAACTTGCCAAAGCCAATCTTGGCGGCTTAAAGTTTCGCAGTTTAGGTCCTGCTCTGACCTCAGGTCGTATTTCAGATATCGCCGTAAATCCGTCAAATTTTAATGAATATTACGTCGCTACCTCAGCCGGCGGAGTTTGGAAAACCACCAATGCAGGAAATACATTTCAACCCATCTTCGATGGTGAAGGCAGTTACTCTATTGGCTGTGTCACCCTTGACCCCAATAATCCAAATGTCGTTTGGGTAGGTACCGGAGAAAACAATAACCAGCGTAGTGTTTCCTATGGCGATGGGGTATACCGTTCAGAAGATGGAGGCAAGAGTTGGAAAAATGTCGGCTTAAAAACCTCAGAACATATTGGGAAGATAATCGTGCATCCAGAAAACTCCAATGTAGTTTATGTAGCCGCCATTGGGCCTTTATGGAGTTCAGGTGGTGAACGTGGCCTTTACAAGACCGAGGATGGCGGGAAAACCTGGAATGCCGTATTGACCATAGACGAACATACCGGGGTTACCGACGTGGTAATGGATCCTAGAAATCCTGACGTGCTTTATGCTGCCGCTTTTCAAAGAAGACGCCATGTCTTTACCTATGTTGGTGGCGGACCGGGTTCGGGCATTCATAAAACTGAAGATGGCGGCAAGACTTGGAAAAAAGTCAATAGTGGATTACCGAAGACCATGCTGGGGCGTATTGGTCTTGCCATTTCAGAGGCCAATCCAGAATATATTTATGCCATCGTTGAAGCTTCGCAAGGGAAAGGCGGTTTTTACCGATCCACGAATCGAGGGGCGTCATGGGATAAACGAGGCGGCTATTCCACCAGTGGGAATTACTATCAGGAAATTTTTACCGACCCGGTAAATCCTGACCGCGTTTATGCCATGAACAATTGGATGCGCGTGACCCATGATGGCGGAAAGACCTTCGATTATGTAGGGGAAGATTTTAAGCACATCGACAATCATGTCATTTGGATCAATCCGAATAATAACTCCCATTTACTATCGGGAAATGACGGCGGAATCTACGAGTCTTGGGACGCCGGAAAACATTGGACCTTCAAACCCAATCTTCCTGTCACCCAATTCTACAAAGTGGCTGTTGACAACGCCAAGCCCTTTTATAATATTTATGGAGGCACCCAGGACAATTTCAGTTTAGGTGGCCCCGCAAGAACGGTAAGTGGCAACGGGCCAAATAACTTTGATTGGTTCATTACGCATGGTGGTGATGGCTTTGAATCACAAATAGACCCTGAAAATCCGAACATTGTCTATGCACAATCACAATACGGCAACCTGGTACGATACGACAAGTTAAGTGGAGAAGAAAAAGGCATACAACCCAAGGAACGCAAGGGTGAAAACAGTTATCGATGGAATTGGGATGCGCCCTTGGCCGTAAGCCGGCACCAATCAGGTCGCGTATACTTCGCTGCAAATAAACTGTTTAAAAGTGATGACCGTGGAAATAGTTGGCAGGTAATCAGTGACGACCTTACCCAAAATATTGACCGAAATAAATTAAAGGTCATGGGTAGAATTCAAGGTATAGACGCTGTAGCGAAAAATCAGTCGACCTCACCTTATGGTACCATTGTAGCGTTTTCGGAATCACCCAAAAATGCAAACCTACTCTACGTAGGTACAGATGACGGTTTGATACAAATTACCGAAGATGGGGGGAACAATTGGCGCAAAGTATCGAGCTTTCCCGGTGTGCCCAACAGAACCTATGTAAACGCAGTATTCGCTTCCAAACATGATGAAAATGTGGTCTACGCTTGCTTCAACAATCACAAAAATGGGGACTTCAAACCTTATGTTTTAATGAGTAGGGACAAAGGAAACTCCTGGACCGCATTGACCAATAATCTACCTGAACGTGGATCGACCTATGCTTTCGAAGAAGATCATGTCGATAAGAACCTTTTGTTCGTGGGCACCGAATTTGGCGTATTCTTTTCAGATAATCAGGGTACGGAATGGAAACAACTCAAAGGCGGATTACCACCTATCGCCGTTCGTGATATCGCCATTCAAGAAGACCATAATGATTTGGTGTTGGGCACGTTTGGTAGAGGTTTCTATGTCTTGGATGATTACTCAAGTCTTCGAAATCTTCAACCAAAACTAGATAATGAAGCTACGTTATTCGCAGTTCGCGATGCCCTGCAATTTGAATCCTCATTTCCTTTAGGATTGCCCAATAAGGCTTTTATGGGAGACAATTTCTATATCGGTGACAATTTAGGGGCTGAAGCCATTTTCACTTGGTATCTAAAAGATGGGGTTAAAACCAAGGAAGACCAACGAAAAGAAAGTACCAAAGACTTGGCCAAAGACGGTAAGGACAATCCATATCCTACTTATGAGACCTTGAGTGCCGAAGCCGCCGAAATGGCCCCACAATTGGTGCTGACCGTTACCGATAGCAAAGGTGCAATCGTTCGAAAATTATTGACCAAACCTTCAGCTGGGCTAAAACGAATGAACTGGGATTTGCGTTATGCCTCACAAGAGCCCATCAGCTTCTATAAGCCTCCGTTCTATAATCCTTTTGGAGGTGATGACCCGGGAAGTTTTGTGCCTCCTGGCACCTACTCCGTTGCCTTATCAAAAATTGTTGATGAGGTTGAAACTCCGCTTTCACAACCCGTTTCTTTCAAGGTGGTACCCTTGAACAACACGGTGCTCCCAGCTGATGACAGAGAAGCCTTGGCGCAATTTCAACAGGCTGTCAATGAGTTATCGGGCAAAGTAGGAAGTGTTCAAAATTCACTTAGAGAACTAAAGGATGAACTTCGGTACATGAAAGAGGCCGTGAAAAGAACCCCAACCCAGCAAATCGAATTAATGAAAGAGTGGAAGGCGCTCGATTTGGAGATTGCAGAAATTCAAAAGAAAATCAGTTATGATGGTATTGCCTCTCGATTGGACATTGACAAACCCCCGACCATAGGAAACCGCGTGGGTTATTTGTTGTATGAGCAAGGAAATTCTACCGGAACACCCACGGAGACACATAAGAGTACTTTTTCAATTGCCAAGGAAGAATTTGCGCCTGTTTATGAACAGTCCAAAAATTTGGTGAACAATAAATTCGATGCGTTCAGAAAAAAATTAAAACAATTTGGTGCACCATACACCCCTGGAAACATTCATTTTTTGGATTAGAACAACCAAAGGCGGTTTCAATTTGAAATGCACCCAATCAATATAGAATGAAGAAGACTTTTAGTGGATTTTCAAAACCGTTCCTCGTTTTCTTAGTTTTCGCTGGTTTAGCTTTAGGCTGTAAAAACCAGCAAAAGACTGAGGAATCAACCGATATTTCAGATAATCCCGAAGAATGGACATTGATTTTTGAAGATGAATTTGACAAAGACCTAACACAATGGAATGTTTGGAACAGCGGAGCCTTTAATGAGGAAATTCAATTGTACCAACCTCAGCAGTTGTCTTTGAAAAATGGTATTCTCACTATAGATATTGAACGCAAAGCGGTCTCAGGGGCGGCCACAATTTTTGATTCCAAATCAAAAGATTTTGAGTACGTTTCTGGGAGAATCGAAAGCAAGGTACAATTTGGCCCTTCGAATAAAAAGGGTGAAAAAGAATATCGTTTCGTCGCACGATTTAAATTGCCACCTGGTCACGGTATGTGGCCTGCATTTTGGACTTATGGTGATGAATGGCCCACCCGTGGAGAAATAGACATTTTAGAAGCATGGGGCGGTAAAGCCAATGTGTATTTGACCAACCTTTTCTATGGCCCGAACCAAGGGATCAGTATCAACAGCGGTACAGATATTTTACATGAAATGGGAACCGATTTGACTTCAGATTTTCATATCTATGAGATGGTATGGGCTGAAAATACCATTGACATTTTTTTTGATGGAAAATTAATTCATACCTATACGGCCAACGAGTCGAATAACATCGCCCACTTTTTTGGCAAAAAACATAAGGTAGTTTTTAATACTGCCGTTGGTGGCTCATTTTTTAAGGATAGAAATTCTGCTAACTATGTCGACGGCTCAGTAATGGAAGTAGACTGGGTACGAGTGTATCGACGTTAAATTTCAAAAACTTGAAGGCTTTTAGCACCGACCGTCGTATTACCTTTAGATCTTAAATAATTGTATTTCGAAAATAAAGATATTGGGAACACCTGCACAACTAGGGAATATTCAAATACTTATGGGTCTGCAATGACACCTTCCACTTCGGGTTTTGCATAACGTAGTCTACAATTAAGGGCGTCACCTTTTCACGAACGCTCCATTCGGGTTGCAGATAAAGCACACAATCGTCACCTACCTCTTTGGCATGCTCTTCAGCAAACTGAAAATCGCTCTTATTGTAAACGATAACTTTGAGCTCATGGGCCTTTTTATGGATGTCGCCTACGGGTGGCTTCAACTTTTTTGGTGAAAGACATATCCAGTCCCATTGCCCTGTCAAAGGATACGCCCCAGAGGTCTCAATATGCGTTTGTAAATCGCGGCTTTTCAATCCTATAGTCAAGGGTCCCATATCCCAAGTAAGGGGTTCGCCCCCGGTCACAACAATAGTGTCAGAATATTTTGCTGCGTTCTTAACGATTTGATTGATTTTTGTGGGTGGGTGCTTTTCGGCATCCCAACTTTCTTTCACATCACACCAATGGCAACCGACATCACAACCTCCGATCCTAATAAAATAAGCAGCGGTACCCTTATGGTAACCCTCCCCTTGAATGGTGTAAAACTCTTCCATTAAGGGAAGCATAAAACCTTTGTTGACCGAATCCATTACTCCTCCTGCAATCATTGGACAAAGATAATGTTACTTCACGGCAATCACATCGATTTCTATTTTAGCGCCTACGGCCAAACCTGCAGCGGCGTATGTGGTGCGTGCCGGCTTTTGCGTAAAATATTTTACATACACCTCATTAAAGGCTCTGAAGTCTTTGATATCGCTAAGTATTACCGTGCATTTCACAACGTTGTCCAAGCTAAGTCCGTGATACTTCAATACCCCTTCAATGTTCTTAATTGCTTGTTCGGTTTCACCTTGAATACCTCCTTCTGCTAGCTTGCCCACCGAACGGTCCATACCAATCTGCCCTGCCAAAAAGAAGAGATTACCAGCCTGTACCACTTCACTGAAGGGTGCCGAGGCCCTAGCAGGGTTTTCAGGTTTATGAAAGATTATTTCCGTTTTTTCTTGAGAAAGTAGATATTGACTTGAGCAAAGAAGTAAAGCCATCAAAAGGCGGGTAGCTGTTTTCATAATGTTAGTTTTACGTACCACTAATTTCATGAATTCCCTCAAAATGCTAAAATTGTGATTTTACATTTCATCTGTTTAAAATTTTATAGTTCACTAGAAATGAATGAACTAAAAATTTTGGCATATTCAGTAATTCACATAAACCTATTTTAATCATGCTAGTAAGGTATGATCAAAAAAGTTTATGTTCATTTCATCTAGTTTCACTTCGTACTTCTATCTTCATTTTCCTATTTTTAGCACAAACAATTTGGGAATGGACCGGAAAGAAAAATTCTTTGAGCATATTGAAAACGGCTATACCATGAAAGGTGAATATCTCACTATGGGCGCGGGCATGGTAGATGGTGAAACGGTAAAAGATGCCTTTATCAAAGTACCTCTAAAAACCTTAAATAGACACGGTCTGATAGCCGGAGCTACGGGAACGGGAAAAACCAAAACATTACAGGTCATCGCCGAAAATCTTTCGGATAAGGGAATACCTGTTCTACTGATGGATCTCAAAGGGGATTTAAGTGGAATCGCCAAGGCCAGTCCCGGACATCCAAAAATAGATGAACGTCATGCGGCAATTGGCCTTCCCTTTGAGCCAAAAGGGTTTCCTGTTGAGATTATGTCTCTTTCAGAGCAAGACGGTGTACGACTTCGTGCGACAGTTTCAGAGTTCGGCCCGGTTTTACTCTCAAGAATTTTAGATTTGACCGTCACCCAAGAGGGTATTGTGGCTGTTGTCTTCAAATATTGTGATGACCAAAAGCTGCCCTTGTTGGACTTGAATGATTTCAAAAAAGTACTGCAATATGCCACTGGGGAAGGAAAGAAGGAATTTCAGGCTGAATACGGCC
>CAYNUM010000070.1:2699-8459 GCA_964400025.1 uncultured Croceivirga sp. | reverse complement strand
CCTACTGGGCGACATCGAGTAAAGATGGCACAAAAGCCTATGTTTCAATTAGTGGACTCGACAAGGTGACCGTGGTTGATTACGCATCAGGCAAGGTTGTTACCGAAATACCCGTGGGCAATCATCCGCAACGCGTTAGAAATGGGCAACTACGGTTGAAATAACCCCATTAGTCAATAAAGGCTTACCTATACTTTGAAGTACTGAAAGGGTAAAGGTGGTGATTTGTGTATCTTTAGTAAGCACAAATCCAACCACCTATGCGACTTTTTCACTTTCTAGTTTTTGTTATTGTTTCTAACTTGGCACTGTCCCAGGAAACCAATTTGAAGGAGCTACTTTCCTATTCTTTCCCGACGGAATTATCGGCATCCAAAAACCAAGGTGCGATTACCTGGGTAGAGAACAAAGAAGGGGTACGAAATATTTATTATGCATTGGCCCCAGAATACAGTCCAGTGCAATTGACCAAATACAATAAAGATGATGGTCAGGTAATTTCAAACCTACAATTCACTGAAGACCTCAATTCAATTGTATTTGTACGCGGTGGCGCTCCCAACAGAAAAGGTGAATTTCCAAATCCGACCTCCAACCCTGATAGTTATTTACGCGAGATACATCTAGTGGACATTGGTACATCAGAAATTAAGACGCTCGGTGTGGGGCATTCACCTGTGCTTGTTGAAGAAACCATTCTTTACCTTAAAAAGGGCCAGGCTTGGTCAATGTCTTTGCAAGGCGAAGACGCTACACAATTATTCAAGGTTCGGGGTTCTGTTTCGAATATCAAACCATCTCCAGACCAATCTAAAATTGCCTTTGTCAATGGTCGTGCTGACCATAGTTATATCGGCATCTATGATTTAAACTCAAAAGAATTGACACTTTTGAACCCTACTGTTGATTTGGATTCCAATCCGGTATGGTCAAACGACGGAAACCAAGTGGCCTTCTTGAGACAGGCCTATGAAAAACCCATCATTTTTATTCCCAAAAGGGAAGCACAACCTTTTTCCATAGTGGTTGCAGACATAAATTCCAATCAGTCTACAACCATTTTTACCGCTGATTCTGGTCGAGGGAGTGCGTTTAGAAATATTTCTGCCTCGAACCAATTGTTTTGGTCAGCAACCAATGAGATTATCTTTCCTTGGGAAAAAGAGGGTTGGACCCACCTATATTCCATTCCCGCAGAAGGTGGAAAGCCTACATCAATTACACCCGGCAATTTAGAAGTGCAATTCGTTTCCCAAAGGCCAGACCGAAAAGAAATCATTTTCAACTCCAATCAAAACGATATCGACCGACAACACCTGTGGAAGTATAGCAACAAATTGGAACAACTCACCGAAGGAACCGGAATCGAATGGGCACCCGTAGTCGATGGCCTAGGAAATGCATTCTGCTTGGGTTCAACTGCCATCAATCCAGCTGATGTCAAAAAGGTGAGTAACGGGCAATTATCATCCATTACTTCAGAAAGCAATTATCCTCGAAAGCAATTGGTGACCCCGGAGCAGGTCATCATGACCGCCGAGGATGGAATTCAGTTCCACGGACAGCTGTTCCTCCCCAAAAATTTGGGCAAAACCGAAAAAGCACCTGCCGTAATGTTCTTCCATGGTGGTTCACGACGTCAAATGATGCTCGGTTTTCACCACCGAGGCTATTACCACAATTTCTATGCAATGAACCAATACCTGGCCTCCAAGGGGTATGTAGTACTTAGTGTCAACTACCGAAGTGGCATTGGCTATGGCATGGAGTTTCGTGAAGCTTTGGACTATGGTGCGGGCGGGGCAAGTGAATATAATGATGTCTTGGCCGCAGCCGATTTCTTAAAAAACCATCCAAACGTTGATTCCAATCGAATAGGGCTCTATGGGGGCTCCTATGGAGGATACCTCACCGCCTTGGGCTTATCGCGAAACTCTGACATCTTTAAAGCAGGGGTTGATATTCATGGCGTTTATGATTGGAATGCCATCATCAAGGGTTTCATACCCAGTTATAACAAATTGGAAATGCCTGAATTTGCCAAACTGGCCTTTGATTCCTCCCCTATTGCATTTATGGAAGACTGGAAATCACCGGTACTCTTGATTCATGGTGATGATGACCGCAATGTACCTTTCAATGAAACCGTGGTGAAGGCGAACAGATTAAGGGAGCTCGGTGTTTATTTTGAACAGTTGGTTTTCCCTGATGAAGTACACGGCTTCTTGCTCCATAAGAATTGGTTGAGCGCTTTTGAGGCCACCTCTAGCTTCTTTGACCGAAAATTAAAATAAGAAACGTACAGAGCGAATAATCTAGGGTTTACCTTTTCTAAGGCACTTCTTAAAAGTACCATTCCTTTTCCCATTATGCCATAAAATGGCATGAAGACCATGCCCATCTTTGCGACCAATACATCATAAAATTAATCCATAAAAAATTCAAAATGAAAAGAGCATTGATCATTGGTGGAAGCAGTGGAATCGGAAAGGCTACTGCACAAAAATTATTGAATGAAGGTGTTGAAGTGCATGTAGTGGGCACAAATGAGACCAAACTAGAGGCCTTTGCCAATGAAGTCGACAAAAACTTAGTTACCCATAAATTGAGCATTACCGATAAAGGTGCTGTCTCACAGCTTGCATCCACAATCAACGGTTGGGACAATCTCGACTATTTGGTAAACGCTTCGGGAATTTTCGGCCCAAAACCTTTTTTGGAGCATACGGAATCTGATTACGATTCTTACCTAGACCTCAATCGCGGATTTTTCTTTATAACCCAAGCCGCTGCCAAGAAAATGGCTGAAACTGAAGGCGGTTCAATCGTGAATGTTGGTTCTATGTGGGCGAAACAAGCCGTTAAGGCCACGCCTTCTTCCGCGTACTCTATGCAAAAAGCCGGCTTACACAGTTTAACCCAGCATTTGTCCATGGAATTGGCCGACCATAAAATACGTGTAAACGCTGTATCACCGGCTGTTGTTGAAACTCCCGTTTACGAAGGGGTTTTTGGGGGCAAGCAAGAAGCGCATGATGCGCTACAGAACTTTCATGGTTTTCACCCCATTGGGAGAAACGGTAGGGCCGATGATGTTGCCGAAGTAATAACATTTTTATTGTCTGACAAGGCCTCTTGGGTAACCGGAGCCATTTGGGATACCGACGGTGGTGTAATGGCAGGTAGAAACTAATAACGCAATAGTTGTTTTAAGAAGAACTATAACCATAAGTTTTACCTTAGTATTTTGTAAGAGACTTTGGAAAGTAAACTGATTATAATTGGAGCTGGCCTATCAGGTCTTACCACAGCATACTTCCTTTCAAAACAGGGATTTAAGGATTTTCTCGTTTTGGAAGGAAGAGATATCGTTGGGGGACGAATACTAACCAAAAACAGTATTGATTTTGGAGCGACGTGGTTTCAAAACCATCATACCGAACTAAATCATTTACTGTCTGAACTGGGGCTTGAAAAATTCCCTCAATACGATGCGGGAAAAAGTATTCTGGTATACAATACGATGGCCCCCGCACATTATTTTGAAAGTTCTGGTGCGCCTACAGCCTTTCGAATGGTCGATGGGTCACAGGCTTTACCCAAAAAATTGGCGTCTTTTTTCGAATCGAAAATCCATTTTGAACAAAAGGTTCAGGCCATTCATAAGGCTGGGGATAGAATAATGGTCGAAACAGGTGAAAAAACCTATTGGGCTGAAAAGGTGATTTGTACGCTTCCCCCTAAGTTGGCCTACTGCTTGGACTTTGAACCCAAACTATCAGAAAACCTGACCTCTGCCATGACCAATACCCATACGTGGATGAGCAATGCGATAAAAATCGGAATGACGTTTGCAACTCCTTTTTGGAGGGAGAAGGGATTTTCAGGTACGGTAATCGGCCAAGTGGGGCCGGTCATTGAACTTTACGACCATTGCGACCATAAAAATAAATCGTATGCCCTCATGGGTTTTGTAAATGAAGGACTTCGTGATGTTACCGCCGAGCAGCGGAAGGAACGCATCTTGTCTTATCTAGAAAACTTCTTGGGCAAGGAAATTCGCGAACATACATCATATGAAGAGAAGGATTGGTCCATTGACCGTATGAGCAGTTGCGAAAACTTAAAGTCGGTTTATATGAGTCCTCAGTACGGGAATCCTATTTTTGAGAGATGGCATCTTGATGGGCACCTATTGTTTTCCGGCACCGAAACTTCTCCACGTTACGGAGGTTATTTAGATGGGGCGGTTTACAGTGGCAAAAGGGCGGCACAACAACTATTGGTAGAATCACAAGAACAGCAACTTTGAATCCTACCAAAGAAAAAATTCTACAATACCACCTGCATAAAGACAGCCCCAAAAAGCTTCAGTTTGAGTTATATGGGTTAAATCGTTACCGTAGAAAAAATGGAATAAAAGCAGCTATTCCACACTCCCACAGCTACTATCAAATCATTTGGTTTACCAAAAAAGGCGGCACCCATTTAGTTGATTTTAAAACCTATCCAGTAACCGAGAACAGTATTCTTTTTATTGGAAAGAACCAGATACACGCTTTTGATGATGATATGGATATCGAGGGCTGGCTCTTTCATTTTAACGAGAGCTTCTTTACACCAGCAGATGTGGATGCCGTACTGAAGTATAACATCTTTAAACCTCAGGAAAATCCTTGCTATGCCGCTCAAGACTATGCCATTGCACAATCCAAAAAGTACTTGGACCTTATTCAAGACGAACTTTCCAATAGAAATCGGTTTGGTTTTGAGGAGAACGTTCGGTTTTTACTAAAATCCTTTCTCATTAATCTAGAACGTGTTCATCGCACAGGTAATGATTCTGAGGAGCTTGAGATTAGTAATCCCCAAAAACTTCAGGCCTATAATTTTAAGGCATCGGTCGAAGAAAATTACACAAGCCATCTGACGGTAGCGGATTACGCCAGTGAGTTAAACATATCGACCAAGACCTTAAACAATTTGGTGAGAACGCAGTTTTCAAAATCCCCTTCTGAGGTCATCAATGAACGAATAATGCTTCAAGCCAACCGTTTATTAAAATACTCCAATCTTCAAATCAGTGAAATCGCCTACAAACTCGGTTTCTCAGACCCTTCTTATTTCGTTAAGTATTTTAAGCGATATATGGGTGCCTCACCAAATAGCCATCGAGAATTTCTGAAGAAGTAGCTATTGTTTTTGGTATTTGCGACTGTATTTTCTTAGTTTTCCAAAACAATGGAGCTAAGTAAAAAACTAGGGTTGATTCTCGGCCCGATTATCTTTTTAGTTTTCCTCAATCTTCCGGTTGAGTTGATTTCGGAAAAAGGAGATGCCGTCATCGCTGTTGCTCTTTGGATGCTATTTTGGTGGATAACCGAGGCCGTTTCGATTTCTGTGACCGCTTTATTACCCTTGCTGCTATTTCCGTTATTGGACATCCTACCCATTGGTGAAGTAGGCGCAAACTACGGTAGTCCTATTGTGTTTTTGTTTTTTGGCGGTTTTGTCATGGCCCTAGCTTTGGAAAAGGTGAATCTGCACAAGCGTATCGCTCTGAATATCATTCGGCTTACAGGAACTACACCCAATAAAGTAGTACTTGGTTTCATGATTGCTACAGCTTCCTTAAGCATGTGGATCAGTAATACCGCTAGTACGGTGGTGATGCTGCCGATAGCACTTTCAGTTATTGGCCTGTTAATCAATGATGCCGACGGTTTTACCAAAGACGACCAAAATTTTGCGTTGAGTGTC
>CAYNUM010000070.1:0-2688 GCA_964400025.1 uncultured Croceivirga sp. | reverse complement strand
ATTTTCGGCGAATGCTGGAGGTATTGCCACGGTCATTGGCACACCGCCCAACTCCGTAATGATTGGGCTTTTAGAAAATGAATACGATATTCAGATTTCATTTTTGAAATGGATGGTCATGGGGCTTCCTTTTTCGGCCCTGCTCATTACCATTATCTACTTGGTATTGGTCAAATGGATGTTCCCCAATAAAAATCTCAAGTTCAATGCTTCAAAAGAGGTTATTCAATCCGAACTGCAAAAGTTAGGCTCGACTTCAGGTAAAGAGAAAATGGTATTGGTCATTTTCGGCATCACCGTTTTTCTATGGATCTTCAGAACACTGATTAACAAGCTTTTTCCCGGTCTTGGGTTATCAGATACCATGATCAGCATCTTTGCGGCAATCTCATTATTTGCGGTACCCTACAATTTGAAAAAATGGGATTTTATTATTGAATGGAAAGACACCTCAAAACTGGCATGGGGCATACTTATTCTATTTGGTGGTGGACTGGCCTTAGCGAAAGGAATGTCAGCTAGTGGCATCGTAGATTTGGTCGCCAATACTATCGCCCAAAGTGACATCAGCATTTTGTTTACGGCGTCACTCCTTATACTCCTGATGCTATTTATGACCGAATTGATGAGCAATGTAGCTTTGGTGGCTGTCTTAGCACCTGTTGTAGCCGGTATTGCCATTGGTCTTGGCATTCCAATTTTATACTTGTTGATACCGGTCACCATGGCGAGCAGTTGTGCTTTTATGCTACCTATGGCCACACCACCCAACGCGATTGTATTTGCAAGCGGCTATGTCAAAGTACCGCAAATGGCTAGGGTCGGTATAATTTTGAATTTAATTTCAGTAGCACTATTGATCTTGGTCTTTCAATTTGTTCTACCGCTACTGTTTTAGGTCTGGCCATTAAAAAACCCTTTCAATAAAAATTGAAAGGGCTTATTTATTTTATCAAAAGAAGGTTTAACTACTGCTCGTCGTAGTCTTCGTCATCTTCAAATTTAAGTTTTGAAAGTCCTTCAGCACTTTTTGTAAAGTCGATGGCCCTGTAGTCTGAAGAATTCACATCGATATCGGTAAACACCAATTGCTGTTCTGCTAAAACCTTTAGATTATTTAGGTTGGCAAATTCGTTATTGGCAATATAAAGACGTTTTAGTTTCTTCATATTTTCCATACCATCAGGCATTATTCCGTTGAAATCGTTGTTGGCAACCGCTAAAGTCGTCAACTTTGAAAGTTCTGTGATGGACGAAGGCAATTGTCCGTCCAAATTATTATTTGCCAAGTTCAATTCTTGAAGGCTTCTCAATTTATTGATACTGCTGGGTAATTCACCGGTTAATTGGTTTCCAGCCAAGTCTACAGTTTTAAGGTCCTGAAGCTTATTGAAAAGCTTTGGCATCTTTCCGGCAATCTTGTTATCAGAAAGGTCAAGGTGTTCCAAATGCTTCAAATTACCGATAGTCAAAGGTATCTTACCTTGAAGGTTGTTGTTTGACAAATCCAACCCAACTACTTTTCCATCTTTCACGGTCACACCATGCCAAGTTGCAATAGGCTTGGTCTGATCCCACTGATGGGTCCACATATGTCCTTTGGTTTTGGCTTTGAGTTCCAATAGCGCAATGACCTCTCTCTGACTGACCTCATCTTGGGCAATCACACTAAGGTTGATACTTAAAACTAAAGTTAGAAGGAATAAAAGTTTAGAAGTTTTCATGCTTTCATAGTTTGGTATAGCATTACCCCATATTACCGTAAAATTGGCTAAAGTTTCGATGAACTACAATTTTATGTGGTGTAATTGCAATTTTGGACAGACAAAATAGATAAAACTGTGGTGACCGTTTTAACAAATGCAGGTATTTTCGATGAAATACGCCTAAAAAAAAGCCCCAACCAATGATTGGGGCCAAAATCAATAAAAATTACTTTCCTAGAAATAACTACTCGTAGGGGTCAAAGCCCTCAGGTATATAGTCACTGGTATCAAAGCCTAAATCAATACTATCATCTTCAATATAATTTAAGCTTTCCACAGGAATCTCTTCGCTGTACGGGTCAAAATTTTCAGGAAGATAGACTGATGTATCAAAACCCAATTCGGTACTCTCTTCAAACTCGATATAATTCACAGAATTCAAATTTAACTCTGTGTTTTGCTTGCTTACGGTTTTAGCACTTAACATGGGCAAAAACAATGCAGCAACAAAGGCTAAAACTAAATATTTCTGATATTTCATAGCTGTCAAATTATTAACAATACAAAGGTAATACGGTGAAAATTCGGGTTTCGTATGTTTTGGGTCTTCATTAACAATCGCAAATTATCGTGTAAGAAAATTATTGTCAAAGAAGCATTGTCATTGCTGCTCAAGATTCAGGAAAATGAGTGTTTTTTTACCAATCCCCCAATGTTTACCATTGTTTTTTAACAATTACACTTGGTCGATTTTAGTGTTATTTTTTTGTTAACCCCATCATACGGGGTTTGGTAAATGGGGGCAAACAAAAATCCCGGCTCGAGGCCGGGATTTCTGACTAACTAACTCAAAATTTGATACAATGAAAAACATTCTACCTAGTTTGATCCAGCATAGGGATCAAAGTTTTCTGGGAGATACATTGCTGTATCAAAACCCAATTCAATATTATCCTCTTCGATGAAATTGATAGCACTTACT
>CAYNUM010000069.1:0-8484 GCA_964400025.1 uncultured Croceivirga sp. | reverse complement strand
TTCTACAATGGGGGTGGCGTAGCTATTGGTGACATCAATAATGACGGACTGCCGGATATCTACCTCACTGCCAACATGCAAAAGAATAAACTATATCTAAATAAAGGTGATTTCACTTTTGAAGATATCACCCAAAAATCACAAACTGCGGGAAGGGGCACCTGGTCGACTGGTGTCAGTATGGTAGATATCAATGCAGATGGTCTATTGGATATTTACGTCTGTAACTCCGGTGATATAAAAATGAAGAACAAGCAAAATGAGCTGTTCATCAACAATGGTGATTTAACCTTTACAGAAAGCGCAAGGCAATATAACCTTGCGGATACTGGCTTTGGCACGCACGCGTCCTTCTTTGATTATGATAAAGATGGTGACCTAGATGCCTATATCTTAAACAATTCCTATAAACCCTTGGCTGCATTTGACCAGCGACAAAATGAACGTGGGCAAAGAGATTATCTTGGAGGCGACAAGCTTATGCGCAACGAGGGCAATGTCTTCATTGATGTAAGTGAAGAAGCAGGAATATTCGGTAGTGAAATTGGTTTTGGTCTAGGAGTGGCCATAGGAGATATTAATGATGATGGCTGGGATGATATTTTTGTATCAAACGATTTCTTTGAAAGAGATTATCTGTATATCAATCAAAAGAATGGTACTTTCAGTGAAGAACTTACCGCTTATTTTCAATCCATAAGCCTCAATTCAATGGGGGCAGACATGGCAGACGTGAACAATGATGGCAAAAATGATCTGTTTGTTACTGATATGTTACCCCGCGACGATGCTCGAATAAAGTCTAAAACGACCTTCATGGACTGGAACAAGGCCGAGTTCAATAAAAAGTTTGGGTACCACAATCAATTTTCACGTAATGTATTTCAAATAAGTACTCCTGAAGGTTATAAAGAGATTGGTCGGTATTCAGGCCTTGAGGCGACTGATTGGAGCTGGGGAGCCTTAATTTTCGACTTGGATAACGATGGTTTAAAGGACATCTTTGTGGCCAACGGAATTTATCAAGACCTCACAGATTTAGATTATATCAATTATATCTCAAATGAAGAGTTGATGAATGGATTGGTTTCAGAGAATGGTTTTGATTATGATAAGCTTTCAGAGCAAATTCCCTCTAGCCCTATTTCAAATAACTTTTTTAAAAATGAAAACGGGAAGGTTTTTAAAGAAGTTTCAGCAGAATTTGGATTGGACCTTAAAGGTTTCTCCAATGGTTCGGCATATGGTGATTTGGACAATGACGGCGACTTAGATCTAATTGTAAATAATGTCAATGGTCCAGTATCAGTATATAGAAACAACACCATAGGAAATAGTATTGGAATCAGACTAAAGGGTGAAACCAATACTCAGGGTATTGGAAGCAAAATTAGGGTCAGATCAGGTGCTAACGAATATTATCATGAACAACAGCCCGTTCGTGGATTTCAGTCCAGCATGGATTCAAAGATTGTAATTGGTCTGCACTCTGAGGATCTGGTTGATATAGAAGTTTTATGGCCAGAGGGAAAAATTTCAATACTAAAAAGGGTAAAGGCCAATCAAACCATTGAAATTGACGAGTCCAATGCAAAAAGCCCTTCGAAGAATATATCCGAATTAGCTGAAAATGTGGTATTTGAATCGATTGAATTAGCCTTAATAAAACATCAAAAAAGCAGCTTTGTCGATTTTGATAGGGATAGGTTTTTGTATCATGGTAGGAGTACCAAAAGACCTAAGTTGGCCCTTGCGGATTGGGATTCTGATGGTTTTAATGATTTGTTCATTACAGGAACCAAATCTGAAACTTCAAAGATAGTATCGTTGGGAGGTATCTATGAAGTAAACGAAATTGAAAGTAAGGTTGAAGTTACCGATGCCATTTTTTTTGATGCTGACAATGATGACGATTTAGATCTTTTGGTTACCAATGGGGGAGTGGAGGGCAACTCAGATCATACAGCCTTACAAGATTGCATATTTATAAATTCGGATAACACCTTGGTTAAAAAGGTCGAAAACCCTTTCGCTTCGATCAGTACGAACAGTTCTTGTCTTGCGACTACAGACTTTGATGGAGATGGCGATATTGATGTTTTTGTCGGAGAAGGTTCAAAACCTCAAGCTTATGGCCTTCCTTCTGATGGATATTTGTTTGAGAATTTGGGCGATGGAGATTTTAAGGATGTAACGACTACCTGGCTTCCTGAATTGAAAGGAATTGGAATGATTTCAGATGCTGAGTTTGTTGATATTAACGGAGACGGTAGACAAGACTTATTGGTTTCAGGGCAATTCATGGGCATACATTGTTTTTTGAATTCCGGCAATAGTTTTATGTCCATGGATAACGGACTTCAGCATTTAAAAGGATGGTGGAACACTATTTATTCGGCAGACTTGGATCAAGATGGAGACTTGGATTTAGTTGCAGGAAACCATGGCCTTAATAGCACCTTCAGAGCCTCTTCAGAACGGCCAATTGCATTATTTGTGAATGATTACGATGAAAATGATTTTATAGATCCCGTGTTAATGCGGTACAACGAAAATGGTAAAGCAGTGCCCTATGCAATAAGAAATGAACTAATTGAACAAATCGCCCAAATAAAAAAAACATTTCCAGATTTTAAATCCTATGAAGGCGCCACCATTGATAAAATGTTTTCAAAGGAACAGATAACCAATTCGTTAGAGCTCAAAACTACACACCTGGCATCAATGTTGTTTCTAAATGATGGGGATGGAAACTTTAAAACTAAAACGCTACCTCTAGGTGCGCAATTAGCGCCAATTTTTGCTATTTCTTCTGGTGATTATGACCGTGATGGTGATATCGATTTAGTGCTTGGAGGTAATCTTTATGCAGCAAAACCACAAGCGGGCAGATATGATGCTACCGATGGGATTTTCCTCCGAAACGACGGTAACGCCAACTTTTATGAAGATGAAGGGGGGTTCAGCGCTATTGGGGAAATACGTGATATCATTACAACAGATAGTCTAGTAATTGTCGCTAGAAATAACGATTCTGTACTGTTTTTTAAATACTAGAATTTTTCAAAAACCCCGAGGCCAAAAAGCGCAAAGTCATATTTAACAGGATCCATTGGATCTAGTTTTCTTAAGTTTTTATCGAGTTCGATTAATGCCTTGCCATCATTTTGTTTTCGTCTTAGAAGTTTAAGCTTCCTGGCCACATTACCTGAATGCACGTCTAGGGGGCATGACAATTGATGGGGCGATAGCGACTTCCATAAGCCAAAATCAACCTTTTTATCACTTGGTCTGACCATCCAACGGAGAAACATATTGATTCTTTTGGCAGCAGAACCCGTTGCAGGATTTGAAATATGTTTTTGGGTTCTTTTTTGATGTGTCACCTCAAAAAAACAGTGTTTCAATTCAGTTATGCCATTTTGTAACGATTGCTCGTTCTGGTGCTTGTTAAAAATTCCTTCCAAACCTCCATGAGCAGTGTAAATATGCATGAGACCTTTTATAAAAGTAATTAGGTCATATCCATTAAAGGTTCGGTGCACGAAATCCTGAAGCGTTTTCAAGTCCCTTTCATTGTGGTTCATTACGAAATCGTAGGGGGAATTGTCCAATAGTCCCATCATTTTGTTGGCATTATTAATAATGCTTTTCCGATTGCCCCACGCAATGGTAGCTGTTAAAAAGGCACTGATTTCAACATCCTCTTTCAAAGAGAATTGATGGGGTATTTGAATGGGATCGGATTCTAAAAATGAGGGATTCTCATAAAACGCCGCTTTTTCATCCAAAAAGACCTTGAGTTCCGTTTTTGTCATGACGTCTTAGACAATTACACCATCAACCATGGTCAGTTTTCTATCGGCCATATTGGCCAACTCTTGGTTGTGCGTAACAATAACGAAAGTTTGGTCAAACTCTTGGCGTAACTTAAAAAACAGGTGGTGAAGATTATCGGCACTCTCTGAGTCCAAATTCCCACTTGGTTCATCTGCCAAAACGACTGAGGGGTTATTGATCAAAGATCTCGCCACGGCCACACGTTGCTGTTCCCCTCCTGAAAGGGCCTTGGGTTTATGGTCATGGCGTTTTTCCAACCCTAAAAAGCCCAAAAGTTCTTTGGCTCTTTTTTCGGCTTCCTTTCGATTGGTCTTTTTTATAAAGGCAGGTATACACACGTTTTCAAGGGCAGTAAATTCGGGGAGTAGGTGATGAAATTGAAAGATAAATCCAATCTGTTCATTCCGAAACCGTGCTAAATCCTTATCATTTAGTTGATTAACATTGGTACCGTTGATTTCGACTGCACTGTCTTTTTTGTTTGAAGCCATGTCTAGGGTACCCAATATTTGAAGTAGTGTGGTTTTTCCTGCTCCAGAAGCCCCTACAATGGAAACAATTTCACTTTTGCTTATCGCGAGGTCAACACCTTTCAACACCTGTAATTCCCCATACGATTTATGGATGTTTTTTGCTTTTATCATGAAAACCTTCTTGAGGGTGAAAGTACGCAATACCCAATTAGAAGGCAACAAAAGTCAGGATAAGGTACTATCGATTTTTACGACTATTAATCAAAAGTTAAAAGCAGGTCTACTGTTGTATATGTTAATTTATCGCGCAACTTTTACAAGTAATGGACAAAAAAAGTATGGATAATCTAGAAACCGCCATTTTCGCCAATGGATGTTTTTGGTGTACAGAAGCTGTTTTTCAGCGTTTGAACGGAGTTCATTCAGTGGTGCCAGGGTATATTGGTGGACACATCAAAAACCCGGCATATCGTGAAGTCTGCTCTGGCAGAACGGGCCATGCTGAAGGAATTAAGATTGAGTTTGATGCAAGTATCATCTCATTTGGGGAACTTCTGGAAGTATTTTTTGCAACCCACGACCCAACCACCTTAAATAGGCAGGGCAATGATGTAGGTACGCAATATCGCAGTGAAGTTTTTTATACCACTGAAGTGCAAGGTGAAATCACCAGAAACTATATCGAACTTCTTGAGAAAGAGCAGGTATTTGCAGACCCCATAGTGACCGCGGTTTCAGAAGCGAGCACTTTTTACTTGGCCGAAGAAGACCATCATAATTATTATAATGACCATAAGCTTCAACCGTATTGCCAGATTATTATTAATCCCAAACTGAAAAAGCTTCAAAACCATTTCTCAGATAAACTGAAAACTGTAACAAAGTAAGGTTTGACCCTACTAAGTAGTTAGACGATTTAATCGGGCACGTTTTCTGACTGTTGATGAAAAGCATTTTAGATTGTTGTAGTTAACTTAAGAGCCCGGTTTTTACTAATTTTCAATATGTCTAAAAAAGACGATAAAAGAACACGTAATCTTCTATTGGGATTACTTTTTGATGCCATTGGCATGTCATCAATCTTATTACCGGGCCTGGGAGATTTTTTGGACCTAATCTGGGCTCCATTGGCGGGTTGGCTTATGACTCGAATGTATAAGGGCAAATTGGGTCAGGCCGCTGGTATCATAACTTTTGTGGAAGAGGTGGTACCCGGGCTTGATATAGTACCTACTTTTACTATTATGTGGGTTTATACCTATTTAATTTCTGGTAAGAAAACACAGAAAATAGTGGGCTAAACCTCTAAAGCAATTAGTTGCTAAAAACCTTGGAGTTTTACTGGGCGGTCTACTCCTTAAAACCTCCTTTTAGGAGGCTATAAAATTCGTTTCGAATTCCTTCTTCATTGAATCTTCCGTCATATTCAACAGTGGTGGTAAAACTATCCTTATCCTTTATTCCTCGTGAAGATACACAGAGATGTTTTGCATGTACAATGACAATGACATCTTCGGTCTCAAGCGTTTCCTGTAAATCGTTTAAAATCTGTAGACATAGTCGTTCTTGAACCTGCGGACGGTGCGCATAATAATCAACCAATCGATTGATTTTTGAAAGCCCCACAACCTTATTCTTAGGAATATAACCCACGTGAGCATGCCCAACGATAGGCAAAAAATGGTGTTCACAAGATGAGTCAATGGTGATGTCTTGCTCAACAAGCATCTTGCCATAGCCATATTTGTTGTCGAAAGTGGATATTTTGGGTCTGTTATTAGGGTTTAAACCATAAAACAGCTCTTTGACATACATTTTTGCAAAACGGTAAGGCGTTCCTGAGAGACTATCGTCATCTAGGTCAAGACCAAGGGCCTCCATTATCTTTTTGAAATGATGCTTTATGGTTTCAATTTTCTCATCTTCTGAAATAGCAAAAGCATCCTCACGCATTGGCGTTTTAAGTGATGTAGCAATGTGCTGGTCGCCCAGCGCCTCAATTTTATCAATATCTATCATAGCAATAGTTTAAGTTTCATCCCTTTTCAAGACTGCACTCTTCACCATCGTGATGATGGCAGTACTTGCGGTTGTAGAGATGCAAGGCGATGAGGCTCACTGTCGGGAAGTAAATGGCAGCCTCGGGTAAATGAAAAAATGAAAGTTTTTCATTTAGAACTATTACGGTTAGCATTATCCAACTTATCCAAAGACCATAGCGTACCCACCTTTTTGAAGTGGTTTCACTTGACCACCATACGGCAAAATAGGCAAGAACTAAAAAAACGATATCCAAAATCCCCCACCATACGGGATGGCTTTCGTCATGTCCTAGCATTTCAGCCTGAGCTACAAAAAGAAATGGCGTGGCAATACAATGGATTAAGCAAAGTGTACTTGCCGTGGTGCCGATAAGATCTGATTTAGACGTTAATTGAACGAAATTCATTAGCCGCAATTCCTTATTTTTTACAGATTGCAAAAATAGGTTAATTTTTGTAATGCAACTAAGTTGCATTTATATTTCTGTTAATTTTGAAGAATGGTTAAAACACATGATTTACGCTTTAAATATGAGGGGGGAGAGGCCTTTGAATTTCCCGACATCGTATTGGAACCTAAAGAGCATTTAGTGGTGCTAGGCCCATCAGGAGTCGGTAAAACGACATTACTTCACCTTCTTTCAGGGATTCTACCGCCTACTAGTGGAAAAATTACTATTGATGATACTGAAATTACTTCCCTCGGCCGTAAGGAGCTTGATCGGTTTCGAGGTTCTCAAATTGGATTGATCTTTCAACAATACCACTTTGTGAAATCTTTGAACGTTGATGAAAATCTAAGGTTACGACAGTTTTTTCCCGGTAAGATAATCGAGGAAGAAAGAAGGTCTGCAATAGCTGAAAGATTAGGGCTTTCGGCATATTTAAAGAAAAAGGTAACTGAGTTGAGTCAGGGCCAGCAGCAACGTTTGTCCATTGCTCTGGGATTAGTTCATAAACCTAAGGTGGTCTTTGCTGATGAGCCGACTTCCAATTTGGATGACGTCAACTGCAGTAAGGTATTGGACCTTTTAAAAGATGAAGCTGAATTATGTGAGAGCAGTTTGGTCATTATTACTCATGATCAACGCGTTACCAAACATTTTAAAAATAAGATTGTACTATGAAGCTAGGGTTTGTTGCATATAAAAATATGATTTCAAAACCCTTAAATATGGTTTTGAGTCTTATGCTGTTAGTGTTAAGTGTTTCATTGGTGACCTTTGTTCTGCAATTAAGCAAGCAGCTAAATGGCCAAATGGACAAAAATATTACCCCCGTAGATATGGTGGTGGGGGCAAAGGGAAGTCCTTTGCAGTTGGTATTGTCCTCAGTATTACATATTGATAATCCTACTGGGAATATAAAATTGCAAGAGGCAGAACAGATTATTAAACACCCTTTTGTTGATTCTGCTATCCCGGTTTCTTATGGGGATAACTATAAAGGGTATCGAATTATGGGTACAGAACCCGAATATCTAGACCGTTACGAGGCTGTGCTGCAAGAAGGGCGCTTGTACAATACCACTTTTGAAGTTGTTGTTGGAAGCGCGGTTGTGAAAAGAACGGGTCTTAAACTAGGGGATAAGGTTGTTGGTAACCATGGTTTGGCCGCAGGCGGTGGTGAGGCACATGATGACCATCCCTATACTGTAGTTGGGATTTTAAAACCGTCGGGAACAGTCGTGGATAATTTGCTCATATGTAACTTAAAAAGTGTTTGGGATGCCCATGACCACGATCATGAAGGGGAAGGGCATAACGAAGGTGACGCCCATGACCATGAAGATGGAGAACATGCCCATGACCATGAAGATGGCGAACACCATCATGATGACGACCATGACCACGATTACGGAGATGAAGCACACGACCATGACCATGGGGATGGGGAACATGACCATGACCACGAAGGTGAGGCGCACGATCACGATGACGACCACGAGCATCATCACGGAGATGAAGGACACAATCATGACCATGGGGATGGGGAACATGACCATGACCACGAAGGTGAGGCGCACGATCACGATGACGACCACGAGCATCATCACGGAGATGAAGGACACAATCATGACCATGGGGATGGGGAACATGACCATGACCACGAAGGTGAGGCGCACGATC
>CAYNUM010000068.1:0-8517 GCA_964400025.1 uncultured Croceivirga sp. | reverse complement strand
AATCGACATTATAGTTTAAAAGTCACCACCGGTATTTTACTATGGTTGGCAACGTCTTCGCCGATACTACCCATAAAGAAATGAGATAACCCCTTTCTGCCATGGGTGGGTATTCCGATGAGGTCAGCAGCGTTGGACTCTGCATAGTTCAACACCCCTTTTTCCACATTATAATCATTGTAGATGTCGACTTCCATGCCCAGAGTGGCCATGTTCAAGAACTTTGTAATACGTTTATAGGCATCTTCAGTACTTAGAAAAGCATCGGCCGGAGTATTGATATAGACCATTTTTAATTCTGCTCCAAGTAGATTGGCAAAATCAACGGCTTTCTTTGCAGCAGGAATACTTTCTTCTTTAAAATCACAGGCGAAAACAAAACGTTCTGCCTTGAAATCAGAAACATCACCTTTAACCACCAAAACAGGAATTTCAGAGTCACGCACCACCCGTTCGGTATTGGAACCGATAAAAATTTCTTGAAGCCCATCGGTGCCGTGCGAGCCCATTACGATGAGTTCTGCACCGTGCTTTTTGGCCACGTCGTCTATTTCTGTAAACACCTTGTAGTGTTTGATTACCGGGGTAATGTTTATGCCTTCTAAGTATGGTTTGTTCAAGAATTTTTGGAATCGTTGTTCAGTAACTTTCATCAAATGCACAATATGAACTTGAGGAATGTACTCGGTATTTGACATTAAACCGGTCGATAATTCAAGCATGTGCATGACAACAAGTTCAGCATCATTTTTTTTGGCTAGGTTGGCCGCTACTTTGAGCGCCATTTCAGATTGTTCTGAAAAATCTAAGGGTACTATTATACTTTTCATCTTATTAAGATTTAGGTTATACAGTCATTGAAAATAATCGGGTTTCCGGTTGTTTCCGGTGTAACTTCAAATCGAATGCCATACCGACATTGCGGATAAAAGGCCTTCCCTTTTGAGTGATTTTTATCCGGTTGGATTCAATATTCACCAGTCCGTCAGCTTCAAGTTCAGTGAGATTGTCAATAATGTGTTGAAAGTCTAGATGATGGGTTTGCCCAACCTCCCATGACGTCTCAAAATGGCACATAAGGTTCAAAATGTGTTTTCGAACCAGTTCGTCTTCAGCATTCAATAAGTGACCACGATAAACCGGAATAATATCATGCTCCACCAAATGTTGGTATTCTTCTATATTTTTTACGTTTTGGGCAAATGCATGCCAACTGTCACTGATACTACTAACACCCAGACCAATCATCAATTGTGTCTTTGAAGGGGTATATCCCATAAAATTGCGATGTAGCGTGCCTTTTTTTACGGCCTGGTACAGGCTATCAGAACCAATGGCAAAATGGTCCATGCCAATTTCTTTGTAACCCATGGCATTCAACCATTGCTTACCGATTTCGTACTGTAACTTTTTGTCTTCAGTTGTTGGTAAATCTTCATCACGATAGCCGCGTTGGCCATTGCCCTTTATCCAGGGAACGTGTGCATAGCTGTAAAAGGCAATTCGGTCGGGGCGAAGATCATTGGTCCGTACCAAGGTGTTTTTTATGTCATCTATGGTTTGGAATGGTAACCCATAAATGATATCGTGACCCACAGAAGTATAACCGATTTCACGGGCTATTTCTGTAACATACTTGACTTTTTCAAAGGGTTGTATCCGATTTATAGCTACTTGAACCTTGTGATTGTAATCTTGAACCCCAAAACAGACTCTTCTGAAACCAAGCTCATAAAGTGTTTTAAGATGTACGGCTGTAGTATTGTTGGGATGACCTTCAAAGCTCAATTCGGCATCATTGGCTTTGTCAGCTAGTCGAAAAATACCCTTTATTAATCGACTCAGGTTCTCTGGAGAGAAAAATGTAGGTGTTCCACCACCGAGATGGAGTTCTTTTATTTTTGGGCGTTTCCCGAGAACATCCCGATATAATGACCATTCTTTGAGTACAGCATCAATATACGGTGTTTCTACCTCATGACGTTTTGTGATTCGTTTATGGCAACCACAGAAGGTACACATATTCTCACAAAATGGTAGATGTATATAAACACTTATACCCTCTTCCTCAGATTCATCAAAACCCTGCTTTACACTTTCTATCCATTTTTTGCTGGAAAAATGGTCAACATCCCAGTAGGGCACCGTGGGATAACTAGTATACCTGGGCCCTGGGACATTGTATTTATCGGTTAGATTGCACATACCATTTTAATATATCCCAAAAGTATTACGGCATGCAGACAAAAAATATGATAAATGTCATTCTAGTTTACTACAAAGCGCTGAACGCTGACAATTGTCATGTTTTCAGAGGAATAGGTTAGGTAGTTTTGTTAAAATGCAAAGTACGTTCTTATGGGAGAGATGATTCAAAATAGCACAAAGGACACTACTGAACGAATGGCCTTTGTACAACATTTAATTGATGATGTCAAGGCTTTGGAACTTCTTTTGGAAAGAGGGCTTTTTGAGGATGATATTGTGCGTATTGGTGCTGAACAAGAACTTTGTTTAATTGATAGCGATTACCGCCCATATGGTGTCAATCTTAAATTGTTGGAAGCTATCAATGAAGGTCATTTCACCACGGAATTGGCCAGTTATAATATTGAAATCAACCTTGACCCTTTTGAACTTAAAGGAGATTGTTTTTCCAGGGTTGAAAATCAGTTGCGCAGCTATTTGCAATTGGCAGCTGAAAAGGCGAAAACATTTGACGCTAAATTATTGTTGGCCGGCATTCTACCAACTATTGGCAAAAAGGAAGTAGGGCTTGATTATTTGACACCCATACCGCGGTACTTTGCTTTAAATGACATGCTAAAGGCCAATAAAGGAGGAGATTTTAATCTGAAAATCCGAGGTGTAGATGAACTATTTTTGAAACATGATTCTGTAATGTTCGAGGCATGTAACACGAGTTTTCAGTTGCATTTACAGATTCCTTCCATTGATTTTATTCAAAGTTATAACTGGTCCCAAGCAATTGCCGGACCCGTACTGTCAGTATGTTGTAATTCACCAATGCTAATGGGGCGTGAACTCTGGAAAGAATCACGAATTGCGCTGTTCCAACAAAGTTTGGATACTCGAAAAACGTCCTCAGCATTACGCAATCAAACCCCTAGGGTTGGGTTTGGGGATCACTGGGAAAAGGGAAATGTCGCTGACATTTTTAAACAAGATATTTCAAAACACCGCATTTTATTGACCAAACCAATTGAGGAAAATTCATTGGATAAACTGCAAAATGGTGAAATACCAAAGTTGCCCGCACTTTGTTTGCACAATGGGACGGTGTATCGCTGGAACAGGGCCTGCTATGGGGTGGGAGGTGGCAAGCCGCATCTTCGAATTGAGAACAGATACATTCCTTCTGGGCCATCGGTTTTGGATGAGATGGCGAATTTTGCCTTTTGGATTGGTCTTATGAAAGGCCGACCCAAACAATTTGATGATATGCCATCTCAGATGGATTTTAAAGCAGCGAAGACGAATTTCATCAAAGCTGCTAGATCGGGAAAGGAAACCCTGTTTTCTTGGTGTGGTGAAACCTATAGTGCGAAAAAATTGATATTGAACAAGTTGCTACCTATTGCTTACAAAGGTTTGCACAAATGTGGCGTTGATGATGAGGATGTAGAACGACTGTTGGGCATTATTGAGGCTCGAACCAAAGGTCGAACCGGTGAACAATGGCAGGTGGCAAATATCAGGGAATTGAAGAAAAGATTTAAAACTGATAAATCCCTAGTCTTACTGACCAAAAAAATGGTGGAAAACCAAAATAAGCATTTGCCCATTCATGCTTGGGAAGACATTCATTTGGATAAAGTAACCCGAAGACCGCGGTTGGTCAAAGAGTTAATGACGACCCACTTGATAAAACTGAATGAGGATGACTATTTAAGTATGGCCAAGGCTATTATGGAGTGGAATGAAATTCATCACATTCCGGTTGAAAATGACAAAGGTGATTTGGCTGGACTTCTAACATGGAATTACTTGGAGTCTTTGGAGGAAGAAGTCGATTTCGAAAGTACTGCTGTGTCAGCAGTAATGATAAAAGAGGTAATCACCATTTCACCAGAAGCAGAACTTTCAGAAGCTTTAGCCCAATTGGAGGTTCATGAAATCGGCTGTCTACCGGTGATTTTGAACGACACCTTGGTCGGAATTTTAAGCAAAACGGATTTCAATTAATGTTCCAAAACCTTAAAACAACTACAGAGAGCCATAGTTTGGTTCATCGAATTATTGGGCATGCCAAGGGAAATTCCCCTGGTCCAACACTTATTTTCTTTGGGGGAATACATGGCAATGAACCTGCTGGTGTAAGGGCCTTACAACATGTGTTTTCTACTTTGAAGACCGAAAAAGCATCTCATTCTGGGGAGGTATTTGGCATCGCTGGTAATCTTTCGGCTCTAGAAAGAGAGGTGCGATTTGTTGATGAAGACTTGAACCGTATTTGGCAACCCCACAGAATGGGTAGCCTTTCTTCCTCAAAATTTGAAAGTACCGTTGAAGGGCAAGAGATGTACGAGTTGAACCGTATCATTCTTGAAATTTTACGCACTTCTTCCCCACCTTTTTACTTCATTGATTTGCATACGACTTCAGGAGAAACTGAACCCTTTATTGTCATGAATGACAGTTTGCTCAACCGTAGGTTCACCAAAAATTATCCACTGCCCTGTATTTTGGGTATTGAAGAATATTTGACCGGTGCTTTACTGAGTTATATCAATGAATTGGGTTACGTGGCCTTTGGTTTTGAAAGTGGTCAACATAATGCCGTTTCAGCGGTTACTAATGCGGAGCACTTCATTTGGTATACCCTCGCCTTGACCGGTTTTCAAAAAAGCAAAAGAATAAATCTAAAGGCGTTAAAATCTATTTTAAATAGTTCGCAAACACCAAAGCGTTTTTTTGAGATTTACCACCAACACTTGATTCGGGAAAAGGAAGCCTTTAAAATGCTCCCTGGCTTTGTTAATTTTCAAACCGTTCCTAGGGGAGCCGATATTGCGATATCCTTTGGAAAAGCGATTACAACAAAAAAGCCAAGGCAACTGTTTATGCCGCTTTATCAAGATAAGGGGTATGAGGGTTTCTATTTTATTCGGAGCGTACCCTATTTTTTTCTTTGGTTGTCAAAGTTTTTCCGTAAGGGAAAAGCCGATTATTTTTTATCCCTTTTACCAGGAATAAAATGGGCCTCCCGCAAAAGAAATGCACTATACGTAGATAAGCGGATTGCTCGTTTTTTTGCCAAATCACTATTTCATTTATTGGGCTATCGAACCCGTGAGATGGATAAAAGTCATTTGGTCTTAAAGAATCGGGAGCGGAACTCAAAAAGTAAGGAGTATAAAAAAGCGCCTTGGTACTAATTATTCTTTAATCACATAATGCAAATAAAAAAGCCCCGAGGTATCACCCCGGGGCCAAAACGAAATGTTATGGAACCCAGCTATTGCAACATAAAACTTATAGGTATGCTATAGCCAACTTTTACTGGACGGCCTCGCTGCATTCCAGGTTTCATCTGTGGAATCGAGGCAACAATCCGCACAGCTTCTTCTTCCAATAGGCGGTCAGGTCCGCGTTTTCGAATATTTGATACTCGACCATCGGCACCAATTTCAAATTGTAAAAATACCCTTCCGCTAATACCCATTTCAAGGGCGGTAGCCGGATAGTTAAAGTTCTTTTGAATGTGCTCCTGAATTTTCTGATTGAAACATGCCTTTCGTTCGGCTTCTGTTTCCAGACCTTCACATCCAGGAAAAACGGGTACTTTTTCTATTATGGCAAAGGGTACGGAAATATCTTCTTCTTCCTCACCGAAAGCAACATCATCAACACTTACAACCACATCTTCTACAAACTTATCTTGACTACTTTCAGTACTTTCGATGATGGTTTCTTCTACTTCTTCCATATCCTCAACAACTTCGATAACATCAGGGGTAGCTGGCGGTGGTGGAGGTGGAGTAGTTCTTACCGTTTGTGTAATTGGTACATCCTCATCCATGGTGTCAGATACATTCAATACATTGACGAATTCTTTATCGGTTTCAAATGATTTGTGTTCCAATAAACGCCAAGTGGTAAACAGCACGATAGTCAACCCAATAACAAAGTATAGGCCACTATTTCTACTTAAATCGGCTTGTGGGTTTTTCTTGAGTTCCATGACATTTTACTTATAAATCTTTGTTAAAAGTAAAAATGAAGGCACATTTAAAACATGATATTTATCAAGTTTTCAATTTTAACACAATTATTTTGAGAATATATCAATATGTCTTGAAGTGAAATCTTCTGGATTTCTACTAAAAATTGATGTTTTAAGATGTAGTGCAATACGAATTCTGTCGTAGTTGTCTTTTCGCACATGAGTTTTGAAATACCCAATTTCCAGTGATAGGTCTTTCGCAATTTTTTTTCCAACTCCTAAAAAGAATCGGTTTTGGTCGATATGAAGTTCATCAAAATTGAAAAACGGCTCATTCGTGCATTTTAGGTAATACTCACGGGCCAATGTTTTTTTGTACTCCAATCGATAACGAAAACGCACATTAAAGACATTGGTATCTGGCTGTGTAATCCACCGATTTTCTAATCGAAGTCGATGTTTGAAATTCACAGATGTTCTTAGGGATACTTCTTCGTAGAGCCAAAATTGTGTGGTCAGGGTTTCAAATTCGTGATGGTACAACGGTTGTGAATCAACGTAAGCGGCCCCTAAGGTTAAATTGAGATTTTTTCCACTTTTATAGGTGAGTCCTGTTCTGGCAAAACCAAATTCTGTTTGTTCTGCCCAATTTTCATAACATAGAATGCCTACCACAGGAACACTCCATTTCTCCGAAATCTCGTTGTCCATTGAAAAGACCATCCAACTACCAGGATGGTCTTTGTTGTTTTCCTGCGATTGTATGGTAATGTGATAAAAGAGGGTCAAAAAGGTGATAATGAGATAAACCAGCTGGTTCTTTCGTTGGGTCAGTAGATTTCCCATGTGCTGCTATTAATAAACAGGTGCAAGTTTGCCATGAATCAAATAGCAAAGAATGACAAACGTCATGTTCTTCTATAAACACTAAAAAACATTTCGAAAAAAGGCAAACCTGACATCCATCATATTTTGTGACTTACCCCGATCATACTTTTGAACTGAAATTGATTTACAAATTGAAAATTTCATAGGTATGAGCAGTATTCAAAAAATTTTAGTCCCATTTGACTTTACCGAACCGGCAATTGCCGCTTTGGAGTATACACTTGATTTTGTCGGTTGGGAAAATCCGATTACAATAACCGCCCTTTATGTAAGTGGAAGTCCAGTAAGCGAAGCCGAAAGACAAGAAGCTAAAGAGCGCTTTGCGAAAATTACGGATACACTGAACAAGCGAACGCATTTTCACCCTGAACTAATGATTTCAGAGGGTGACTTGACCCATAGTATTTTAAATGCAAGAAAACATCTAGGGGCCGATTTAGTAATCATGGGCACTTTGGGTGACAGGAGTATTGAAGAGCATATTACCAACACCGCTGAATTGGTACTTGAAGCCGATAGTACCATTATTACCGTTCCTTATGGGAAAGAGCTTAAACCACCAACCGACATAGCCCTTGTTTTAGGCAAAGAGGAGATTGAGCGGCCTCAAGTTCTGAATCTGTTGCTGGATATCGCACGTTCTTTTAATGCGAAAGTGCATGTATTGACCATCTACAAAGAATCCATTTACGGTGAGAAAGTGATGGTCGAAAGCAATGAAGATACTTTGGAATATTATCTCGAGCATTTTTACGCCGAACACAGCTTTGAAAAAAATCAAGACATCGAAAAAGGCATCTTGGATTATATCGAGGAAAAAGAGATTGATATGCTCGCCATTTTACCCAGAAACCACGCCGAAAAAACAAAACCATCTGAAGGTCGATTGACAAAATTGCTGACGCTGCATTCCAGTGTTCCGGTTTTGACCTTGGATTAACTGCTGAAGACAACTCAATGATTGTTCTCTTAATCATTTTAACCATAACCATAGTCCTTTTTGTATGGGGCAAATTTCCACCAGATGTAGTCGCATTGATTTCGATGATTGCACTTTTTTTGACGGGTATTTTAACTGCAGAAGAGGCTTTGAGCGGATTTAGTAATGCCACTGTAATCATGATTGCTGCCCTATTCATAATTGGGGAAGGGCTTTCAAGAACAGGATGGACGGCCTTGGCCGGTCAACGATTTGTAAGCTGGGCCAAAAAAAGTGTTCCAAAATTATTGGTAATTGTTACCCTTGGGGCCAGTTTGTTATCAGGTTTTGTGAGTAATACGGGCACGGTAGCTGCTTTGCTTCCTGTCACAGTATCTGCGGCATGGAGTGCGGGAACCCTGCCTTCAAAGCTATTGATGCCGGTGGCTTTTGGTTCCAATACTGGGGGCTTATTGACTTTGACAGGTACACCTCCGAATATTATTGCCAGTAACACATTAAT
>CAYNUM010000067.1:0-8625 GCA_964400025.1 uncultured Croceivirga sp. | reverse complement strand
GAAGCATTAGAACGTCTAAAAAAAGATAACCCAACATACAAATCACTTCTAGAGGTTGGAATTGTTGGAGGTGAAAAGGAGGCTGAAATTGACAAAACAGAGCTTGAATTAAGAATACAAGTATGTAAACTAGCTTTGACCGAGACTTTGAAACTAACTAAGGATAAATACCTGCCTCTACTCCATCGTAAATTGAGAAGATTACAAAAAGTAGAATTTTGGTCACAGGTAATCATTGTTATCAGTAGCTCCACCATGTTCGTACTATTGACAGGAGATTTAGAAGAAGGTGGTTTTTTGTATTCCGCCTATTTGGCTGCATTTCTTTCCCTTGCTAGTGCAATCTTGACAATTATTTTAAAAAGAAATTCAGGGGAATGGGGCATGAATAATTTGAACATAGCAAATTCATTCAATCTATTAGTTGATCATAGAATTAAATCAGAAGAAACCCTTAGAGAATTAACGGTTCTAACTGCTCATCCTAAGAATAATGAAGAACAAATTAAAATGGCTGTAAAGGAAGGAGATGAAGTTATTAGGGAAATACGAAAAATCATAGATAAAATTGGTTAGCCCGATTATTGCAATTCCATTCCACACACATTACCCTCCCCTCCTACCTCGGGTCGTGTAAAAAGTGTTCCATTACCTTTTAAAGAAGATTTTTGAAAAGAAATTTTCTAGGAAGTATATTACAAACTTTCGCTTTTACCAAAGCTCAAGTTACATAACGCGGTACATTATAGAACAGTTTAACTTTTCTATAATTCGATATTATGTGAAATTGACTTTAGAAGTGTTGGTTTTCAAACTAATTACCTTGCTAATTATTTATCTGTCAACTATTTTTTTCCGTTTCCTCTTTAAGTACTAGAAATTTAGATTATTTTCTAAAGCAATACGGCATACTCGAATTCGTTATTTTTAAAAAGCAAGAATTCTTCTTCAAACTCTTAGGTTTTGCGGCTTAAAAAGCATTGGAAACGACTCGCATTGGCACTCTTTGTAGTCCCCCTTCTACTCTTTGGAGGCCTGTTGCTATATGTACAAAGCAACCAAGCAGAACTCATTAAAAAAGAGATTGCCCTTTTAAATGAAACCTTTAAAGGTCGTATTACCGTTGGTGATAGTCGGGTGTCTTTTTGGGGTAATTTTCCTGACCTCTCCATTAAAATCTATGATGTCAAAATCTTTGAGACCAAGGCCCATAATGCCCCAATCATTATGGATGTCAAAGACCTTTATGTGGGCCTAAACCTGTGGGACCTAACCGGTGGCAACTACGATATACAGTCCATACTTATTCGAAACGGGGTTTTTAATATTGTGATCCACCCCGATAATACATCTAACCTTCAAAATTCCCTAGCCACAGCTTCCGAGAGTAGTGGTGCAACCACCAACATTCACCTAAAAAAGATTCGTCTTAAAAATTTGGATGTGCATACCCTTGACGAAGCCACCAATACCGATGTCGAAAAGTTCGTTTATGAGGGTCAAGGAGGGTTTCGCATTCAAGACAGTATCATCGCGGGCCATATCGATACCGAATTGGAGCTCAATGTCATAAAAGATGGCGACACCACCTTTATTCGTAAAAAGCATTTTGAAATCCATACCGATGTGGTCTTTAATGAAGTCAGCGGTGTACTTGATATTGCTCCCTCAGGTGTTGTTATGGAGAACGGTGATTTTGAGCTCAAGGGTTCCATCGACACTAAAAACGATGTGGACCTTGACCTGGCCATCAATGGCACCAAACCCAATTTTGATTTATTGATTGCCTTTGCTCCTGCTGATATGATTCCCTTTTTAGAGAAATACAAAAACGCTGGGGAAATCTATTTTAATGCGACCATCAAAGGCCCAGCCAATCTGGGCAACCGACCGGCCATCGATGCCGAATTCGGTGCGGGCAAGGCTTTTTTGGAGAATACGGAACGAGCCAAGAGAATCGATCAGATGGGTTTTCAAGGGCATTTCACCAACGGGAAAAACCGCGATGCGAGCACCATGGAATTTTCATTGACCGATATGAAAGCATCCCTCGAAGAAGGGGAATTCCAAGGCGCCCTCTTTGTTAAGAATTTTGAGGCTCCAGAAGTAGATATGCTGATCGATGCCAACTTCAACCTTGATTTCATTGCGGAGTTCTTTGAATTGGAACAGGTTCAGAACACTTCAGGGAAAGTTACGCTACAACTAAATTTTCATGATATCATTGATATTGACCATCCTGAAAAGGCCTTACTGCAACTGAACCAGGCCTACTATGCGGCCTTGAACGTTGAGAACTTACATGTTGAGGCCGAAGAACTGCCGGTTCCGCTCGATTCCCTCAACGTCAACCTGGTCATGAACGGTAAAGCAGCCACCCTCAATCAGTTTGATTTGATCATGGGCAATTCTGATGTTTCCATACGTGGATTCTTGTCGGATTTGCCATCGATAGTACATCATACGAAGACGCCCATAGAAGCCCATTTGGATATCACCTCCAAAACCTTGGATATTGCCGAATTGACGGGCTTTTCAGCACAAGACTCCCTTTCCACTGGCTTTGATGAGCAGTTGGAAAATCTGAGCATGGGACTCTCCTTTACCGCTGCGGCCAAAGATTTTACCGAATCGGCCTATTTGCCCAGAGGGGAATTTTTTATCGATAGCCTCAATGCCCAGTTAAAGCATTACCCCCATCGCTTGCATGATTTTCATGCTGATGTCTTGATTGATGATGCTGATATTCAACTGGTGGATTTTACCGGCTATATCGACGATAGTGATTTTCATTTTGATGGCTGGGTGCGTGACTATGCCTTTTGGATGCGGCCTGAACGCAACGGTGATGTGGCCCTTGATGTTAACCTGACCTCAAAACAATTGCGATTGGAAGATATCTTCTCGTACAGAGGTGAAAATTATGTACCTGAGGAGTATCGCCATGAGATTTTTGATGATTTGGCCCTACATTTCACTTCCCAGATGCGCTATGTGGATTCGGCCTTATATTCTATCGATATCGCACTCGACAAGCTCGATACCAAGATGGAACTACATCCACAGCGGTTTCACGATTTTAAGGGAAACATCCATTACGCAGACGACCATATCGTGATCAAAGACTTGCATGGTGAAATTGGTTCGACCAATTTTAATGTGGATCTAAATTACTTTTTAGGAGAAGACCAGACCATTAAGAAACGTGATAACTACATGGCCATACGTGCCAATTATATCGATTACGATGCACTCTTTGATTTTGATTTAAGTCCCCCGCCCACTTCAGAATCCACCATCAATACCACTGACGATGTTGCCGAACATAACGAAGCTTTTAATATCTATGAATTGCCCTTTACCGATATGCGTTTCAAGGCCGATATCGGGCACTTTATTTATCATCGAATCGATTTGCAGAACATTCAAGCAGATCTACGAATTACCCCGGAGCATTATCTCTATGTGGATACCTTGGCCATGGATGCCGCTGGGGGCAACATTCGGTTGAACGGTTACTTTAATGGCAGTGACCCCACGCATATTTATATGCAGCCCGATTTAAAGATGACCAATGTTGATTTGGAGAAACTGTTGTTCAAGTTTGAGAATTTTGGACAGGATCACTTGGTTTCCGAAAATCTACAGGGAAAGCTTACTTCTCAGATAAGCGGTAAAATTCGGGTGTATCCTGATCTGGTACCCGATTTGGACCAGTCATCCATCGAAATGGACGTCAAGGTTTTGGACGGTAAACTAAAGGATTATGACCCCATGATGGCCCTATCAGATTATATGGGAGATAAAAACCTGAAGAACATTCGTTTTGATACGCTACAAAACCGCTTGGCCATTGATCAGGGTAAAATCAATATTCCCGCCATGACCATTGAATCGAGCTTGGGCCATATAGAACTATCAGGAACCCACGACAGCGATCAAAATATTGACTACTACCTGCGCATCCCTTGGAAAACAGTACGGCAGGCCACTTGGCAAAAACTGTTCGGCGGTAAAAAGGACACCGTAGTTGACCAAGAACAGGTGGATGAGATTGTGGAGGTAGACCCGAATCGGAAAACGAAGTTTCTTAATGTAAAGATTCAGGGTACTATAGACGACTATAAGGTGTCATTGGGTAAAAAGAAAGATGAACGCTGATTTGGGCTACTCCTCTCCTACTTCAAAATTTGTAACATAGCTTTATAATACCTGACAACTATTGCTAAGGCCTCCTGATAAGGCAACAACACCTTTTCATCTCGTTTATCCCCAATATATCACGCTTATGTACATTGGCTTTGAAGATGCCGATTTATTAAATTACTTCGTAAGAAATATGGGTTCGCTAAACAGAATATCACTTTATTGGAAATGTCAGATCATCTGGTGGGGGTTGGTTTCTTTGTTCTGGTTATATGTTAGTTTACACGATTATCAGGCCCCAATTCTATTGGCCATCCTTAATTACTTTTTGGACGTAGCCCTTTGTATCGGCCTGACCCATAGCTATAAGGTGCTGGCCGTAAAGTATAACTGGGGAGCAAAAGCGATACCTAAATTGCTACTGATATTGATATTGTCTGTAGTACTTCTAGCCTTCAGCTTTATGATTATCGCCAACATAAAGTACTATCTGTTCTGGATTCATTTTTCCGATAATGATTTTGGGTTTTTTAATATCCTGTTCTATTGGAATCCCGTATTGATAACCGGGCTGCGATTAATGGCCATTTGGTTGCTCGCGTATCACCTTTATGGTTATCACAAAAGGGAACTGCAGATTTCAAAATTGAATGCGCAATTGGCGGCCACAGCGAAACAGGCCCAATTGGACAATTTAAGCACACAGCTCAATCCGCACTTCTTGTTCAATTGTATGAACTCTATCAAATCATTGATTATCGAAAACCCGACATCAGCGCGGAGATCCATTGATTTGCTTTCTGATCTATTGCGTTCATCGCTTGATCAAAATGAGAACGATCTCGTTCCACTTAAGGAAGAATTAGAGTTGGTGCGAGATTATTTTGAACTGGAGAAAATCAGATATGAAAATCGGTTAGTGTACAACATTGATATTGACCCTTCAATGGAAACCTTCAGAATACCCCAATTCAGTATTCAGCTATTAGCTGAAAATGCCATAAAACATGGTATCGACAAACTCATTGAAGGAGGTTCAATTACTATTTCCATAGCCGCCAGAAACGAACATGTCCATATCAGGGTTACCAATCCGGGTAGCATAGAGGCAAATCACGATAATGGGATTGGGTTAAAGAACCTAAAGGAAAGATTACGGATCCAGTACGATGAAATGGCAAGTTTTACCCTAGAGGAAACCAACAATAATACGGTCGTTGCTACAATTTCAATACCCAAAATGAAATGAGCAAAAAGTATAAAACAATCATTGTAGATGATGAACGCCTAGCAAGGCAAGAAGTACTCAGGTCTATAAAACCCTTCCCACAATTTGAGGTTGTCGGTGAGGCCAGTAATGCTCAAGAAGCAAGCGCTTTAATCGCTGATCTGCCAGTTGACGTTATGTTTTTGGATATCCAAATGCCCGAGAAATCTGGACTCGAATTATTAGAGGAATTGACTATGGTTCCCGAAGTAATCTTTACCACCGCTTATGATCAATATGCAGTGAAGGCCTTTGAATTGAATGCGTTGGATTATTTGGTAAAACCACTACGTCAAGAACGTTTTGCAAAGACTATTGAAAAAGTACTGAAAAGGCTATCAGACAAAGACGAAAGCCAACAGCCTATTTCCATTCATCAAAAGGTGTTTGTCAAAGAGAAAGAGAATTTTCATTTGATTCAAGTACGTGACATTTGGCTATTTGAATCTATGGAGAATTATGTGCGCATACACTACGGCGACCAATCCGTACTCTTAAAAAAGTCCCTCAATCTCTTGGAGCAAATTTTGCCCGTGCGTCATTTCTTTAGAATCAACCGAAGGCAAATCATCAATATTGATTACATCGATAAAATAGAACCCCATTTTAAAAGTAAACTACAATTGATATTCAAAACAGGCGAAACCTTTGAAGTATCAAGTAGGCAATCTGCAAAACGTAAAAAATTAATCAGCCTATAATTCATAATTATTCATTCATCAAGAAACAGAATCATGTTACATTCTAAAAAAGTAAAATTGAAGCACATTTATTGTGCAGCAGTATTGACCCTTTTCGCTTCATGGTCCACATATGGGACTTGGTCTATTATAGCAATTGATAGAACAACGGGGGAGATTGGAATTGTAGGTGCTTCCTGCACTTTCGATGTCTCAGGAATTGCCTCGATTGTACCCGGAAAAGGGGCCATTGTCGTTCAGGCCGCAAGCAACTATTACGCACGAATGAAAGGTGTGGAACTTATGGAGAACGATGCTTCTTTGGCAACCATTCTCAAAGCTATGCAGCAAAAAGAGTTTACCCCTGAACGCCAGCAATATGGATTGATTCAACTAAATGGTGGCGCGGCTCCAATGGTGTATTCAGGAGAGAAAATCAAAGAATGGAGTGGGTCTAAAATCGGTGATGATTTTGCCATTTTGGGTAATATTTTAGTTGATGAGAAGGTCATTGAACAAGCATTTGAAGCCTTTAATGCTGCCAGAAGCCAATCACTGGCCGAACGCTTGATGCGCTCATTACGAGCGGGCGAAATGGCTGGGGGCGATAAGCGCTGCGGAATACAATACGCCCGGTCAGCCTTTATTTCAGTGTACGAACCCAAAGACGGGGCCATTCTAAGACTGTCCGTTCAGGGAATCGAACAAGGAGGAAAGCCTGCGGTGGGTTTACTACAAGAACAATTCGATGCTTGGAAATCTTCTCCAACAAACGAAAGTAGGATGTTGGATGAGGCTGCTATTCGGTCTTTTAATGGAAGTTTCTTTTCGAAATCTAAAATGGATGCCTTTGTACAACAGCAAATGGATTCTTTAGAAATGCCTGGTTTGTCCATCGCTTTTATCAATGACAATAAAATCGTTTATAACGAGGTTTTTGGGGTAGAAAATATAGAGACCCAAGAAAAAGCGGACTCCACTACCCTATTTGATGCGGCATCCATGTCCAAAACCGTATTTAGCTTTTTTGTGCTGAAAATGGTCGATGAAGGACTTTTGGATTTAGATACCCCTTTGTACAAGTATATGGAATATCCTGATATTGCTCATGACGAACGATATAAGCTGATTACGGCCCGAATGGCACTATCACATACAAGCGGCTTTCCCAATTGGAGGTTTATCAATGACGAAGGATATTTTGACGCTGAGAATGAGCTTTCCATAAAATTTCAACCAGGAACCGGTTTTCTCTATTCCGGAGAAGGTTTTAAGTTTCTGGCACTCGTCATAGCTCATTTAAAAGGGATAACAAAAAATGAGTTACAGGGCTTGATAAAAAAAGAAGTCTTTGATCCTTTGGATATGGGCCATAGCAGTTATGTATGGAATGACCATTTAGAAAAACACAGAGCTAAGGGTCATTTTCAAGGTAAATTAAATAGTGGTTATGCCATCAATGCGGGTAATCCAAATTTCATAGCTGCGGGAAGTTTACAGACAGATTCCAGGGCTTATGCCAATTTCTTGATTGGTATTATGAGTAACAAACTCTTATCGGAAAAGAGTTATCAGGAATTCCTAAAAATACAGTCGGTGGCCCCTGCAGAACCCGAATATGATGAACCCAGTTATAATTATGGCTTGGGTATAGTTGTTGAAGCCACGAATTATGGAACGAATTATTCCCACGGTGGTGAAAATTACAGCCATACCTGTCGCTATTTGTTCAATAAAGAACAGAACGTAGGTTATGTGTTCTTCACCAATTCAGAACATAAAATGGAATTTGATAAGAAACTAATGGCCTTTCTGTTGGGCCAATAGTCGAATTCTAAGGGATTTCTTGTTGATAACCGGTTATTTCTGAAGACTCACACGAACGGCATTCATACCTTTTTGTCCTTTTTCAAGCTCAAAGGTTACTTTGTCGTTCTCATTGATTTCGTCAATGAGGCCGGATACGTGAACAAAGTGCTTCTCCTGGGTCTCTGAGTCCATAATAAAACCAAATCCCTTGGAGTGGTCGAAGAATGCCACTTTGCCTTGACGTACAGGGTCATATTCTTCTTCAACTTTTTGAGGAATGCCCAGAACGATTTCTGAGGCATCGATTTCTTCGTCTTCAGTTGGTTCAGGAGGAGTATCGGTAAGATTTCCAAATTTATCTACATAAGCAAAAGGTATACCGCCTTTGCCTTCTTTGGCCTCCGCTTTTCTAGCTTCCTTTTTCTTTTGCTTTTCTTCGCGCTTTTTTAGCCTTTTCTTTTCCTTTTCTTTTTTACCAAATGTTTGTTGTGATCTTGCCATCTATAGGTTTATGGCTAAAAGGTATAGATTATTTGTCAACTTGGCACTTTATACCATAAAAAAAGCCCATCAAATTGTGATGGGCTTCAAAAAATAGATTCTATGAAGTTAGATGACCTTTACGTTAACTGCATTCAATCCTTTTCTTCCTTGTTCTAAATCAAACTCAACTTGGTCACCTTCGCGAATTTCGTCGATTAATCCAGTAACATGTACAAAATG
>CAYNUM010000066.1:0-8671 GCA_964400025.1 uncultured Croceivirga sp. | reverse complement strand
ACAAGATCAAACTAAACCCTCAGCCCTAAACCGTGCTGGCAAGCCCCAACCCTTTAGAGGGTAGTTTTGGGTCCATCCCTTGGCCATCATCCTCAAAACTTAGGGTAATGGAATCTTCATGACCAAAAAGTTGTATGGTAATGGTTTGGGCGTCTGCATGTTTTAAGGCATTCTGAAGCAGCTCTTGAACGATTCTGAACAAATGGGTCGCTACCTGCCCATCCAGTTGCTCCGGAAATTGAAAGGTATTGAAATTCACCTCCATGGCCTGGTTCTCCCGCACGTCTTCCAAAAGTTCCGCCAAAGCTTCCGAAAGGCCCACTAAGGCAATTTCAGAAGGGGTGATGCTATGGGCCATGTTGCGGATGTCCTCACTAATTTGATCCAAGCCAGTCTGTATTTTCAAATCGGTATACGAGGCATCAAAAAGGCGTTTGATATGGGCAATTCTGCTACCAATATTGTCGTGCAGTTCCGCCCCCAGGCGCTTCCGTTCTTCTTCCTGACCCTGTACAACAGCATTCAGGAACTTCTGCTGTTGCAGTACCAGCTGGTTGGCCAATAGGTTCCGATCTCCATAGATTTTCCCTACGATAAGGGCAATGGTGATGGACAGCAGAACAATCTCTACCATAGAGGCAAAGAGAAGATGGGACAAGCCGTAGAACGTTATTTTGAGTAGGCCAAAGCTATGATGCAGGATCATGAGCACCGAACCCACGGTCATAAAAAGATAAGAAAGGGCAAAATACGCCCCTATTTTGGCATTATGCCGTAGGTATACAAAGATTTGTACTACAATGGCACCGACCAGAAAGCAGATAATGCCGTACCACGATTTCATAAAAAAGGCAATTTGCCCTGGAGTCCAAAAATTGAACTTTAAGTGCCAAACCACTCGGAGAACAATCAAAACCACAATCACAGCTTCAATGACCTTCTTCAAGTTTGGGAGATAGTATTTGGCTTGGAGGAGTCGCTGGGCAAAGAACACAAAGGTAATGGCCGAAATGTCTATGGCCACCCCATATATGGTACGCCCAAGGTCCAGGTTTTCAAGGGGCAGGAACAAATTGGTATACCCCAAAAAGGCCCCCAGATACACGGTCAAGGCCACCAAATAAATGCTGTACAACAAAAAGGTACGGTACTTGGTAAGCCCAAAAATGAATAGCGCAAAAAATATGGAGAGCAGGGCCAACCCCAAATAAATGCCCACAAAGGTGTTTTGGAACCCGGAAATCCTACCATAGGCCTCCGGGCTATACAGGGAAATATCCGTCGCCAGCGGCTTGCCTTGTGATTTGTTGACCACTAGGAGATAGGTGGACGCGCCCGGCGCTTGGGTAAAGGACATTTTCCAACGGCGCTCCGTGGGTTTGGTCCCCGACCATAGCCCAATATGCCCAATGGACTCCAGTTGTTGCCCGTTACGCCGGTAAAGTATCACATCCTCTAAAAAGGGATAGGAAAATCCTAAAACCATTGACTGTGGTAGACGTTCCGAATTGATCAACTCAAATTCCAAATAGGCTTGGGAAACCTCAAAATCCAGATAAAAAAATGACCGCTGGTCCTCCAAAGGGATAAAATTCTTGCGATGATCCAAAGAAAACGGACGGGGGGATTGTTTGGTGATGTATAGCGTGCCCAATTCCCGCACATTCTGTTCACGGGAGGGAGGTGGATCATTGCTTTTTTGTGCATAGCAGCACAGATGGAACAAGAGTACCAACGCCAACCCACGCTTAAAGCAACCTGTTCTCATGGGCAAAGCTTACCAATTTAGCGGCACTATTGACCCCTATTTTTTTGTAAATGTTCTTTTTGTGCGTTTCGACCGTTAAGGGGCTAATGAACATGGAATCGGCAATGTGGGGTACCTTTTTGCCATCACACAGGTATTGGATAATTTCCAGTTCCCTTGGGGTGAGCTGCAGTTTTTTGTAAAACCCGTCACTTTCAATAGCGCCCAGGGCAGAGGCCTGGAGTTTCTTTACCCCCTCGCCATAGTAGAAATCCCCGCCAGAAATTACGTGGTGGAGGGCGTCTTGTAGATCTTGGGAGGAACAATTTTTTAAGAGAAAACCATGGGCACCCAACCCCACTACTTTCTTTACAATACTCCTTTTGTTGTACATGGTCAAAACAATGACCTTAAGGGGAAGTTTTTTATCAAAAAGAGTCTTTAAAATCTCGATCCCGTTCTTATCGGGGAGGTTGAGGTCCAATAAGAGCACTTCCGGTAGATTTTTCTGCAACACGTCTTGGAGTGCTGCATAGCTGCCAACAACGGCAGCGACCCTAAAGTCCAAAAAAGAAGTGATCAAGGATTGAAGCCCATCGGCAACAATTTGATGGTCTTCACAAATGACAACGTTTGTAGATCTTTTCATTAAAAGGCCTCACGGATGACCTAAAAAAGATACAAAATTTAATCGTTAAGTTTTAAAACGGCCATAAATGCTTGTTGTGGGATTTCAACATTACCCACCTGACGCATTCGTTTTTTGCCTTTTTTCTGCTTTTCCAACAGCTTGCGCTTTCGTGAGATATCACCTCCATAGCACTTGGCTGTTACATCTTTCCTCAACGCCTTAATGGTTTCCCGTGAAATAATTTTGGAACCAATAGCCGCTTGGATAGGGATGTCAAATTGTTGGCGTGGAATAAGCTCTTTTAGCTTTTCACACATTTTCTTGCCAATGGTGTGCGCGTTGTCAAAATGTACTAAAGCAGAAAGCGCATCTACCGGTTGGGCATTCAATAGAATGTCGACCCGAACTAATTTCGATACACGCATGCCGATGGGGCTATAATCAAAGGAAGCATATCCTTTAGAAACCGTTTTGAGACGATCATAAAAATCAAATACAATCTCGGCCAAAGGCATATCAAAAGTGAGCTCCACACGCTCTGTAGTGAGATAGGTTTGGTTGGTAATCTGACCTCTTTTATCAATACACAATGACATCACGTTGCCCACAAAATCAGACTTAGTGATTATGGTAGCCTTAATATAGGGCTCTTCCACACGGCTTAATGTTGAAGGCTCAGGAAGATCTGACGGATTGTTCACAATGACAATGTCGTCAGGATATTTAGTTGTAAATGCATGGTAACTTACGTTGGGCACTGTGGTGATTACTGTCATCCCAAACTCTCGCTCCAACCGCTCTTGAATGATTTCCATATGGAGCATCCCCAAAAATCCGCAGCGAAAACCAAAACCAAGGGCAGCACTACTTTCTGGTGCAAAAACTAGGGAAGCATCATTCAGTTGAAGCTTTTCCATGGAAGAGCGCAGTTCTTCAAAGTCTTCAGTATCTACGGGATAAATACCGGCAAAAACCATGGGTTTTACGTCTTCAAAGCCTTCGATTGCATTTTCGGTAGGTGCGCCGGCATCAGTTATGGTGTCGCCTACCTTAACTTCACGGGCATCTTTTATTCCTGTAATCAAGTACCCAACATCTCCAGTGGAAATTTTTTGTTTTGGGTGCTGTGTCAATTTTAGGGTTCCGATTTCATCGGCAAAATAGTCTTTGCCGGTAGCCATGAACTTAATTTTCTGGCCTTTTTTCAACTCCCCATTAAGGATTCTAAAATAGGTTTCAACCCCCCTAAAAGGATTGTACACTGAGTCAAAGACCAAAGCCTGCAATGGTGCTTCGACAGCCCCTTCTGGCGCCGGAACACGTTCAATGATTGCCGCAAGAATGTCTTCTATTCCAATTCCTGTTTTTGCGCTTGCAGGAATCACTTCTTCTGGATCGCAGCCCAACAAATCAACGATATCATCGGTGACCTCCTCAGGATTTGCGCTTGGCAAATCAACTTTGTTAAGAACAGGAATGATTTCAAGGTCATTCTCAAGGGCCAAGTAAAGGTTTGAAATGGTTTGTGCCTGAATGCTTTGTGCAGCATCAACCACCAACAAGGCACCTTCACAAGCCGCAATCGAGCGAGAAACCTCATAGGAAAAATCCACATGTCCTGGAGTGTCTATGAGGTTGAGCACATACGTTTCCCCCTTGTAGACATATTCCATCTGTATGGCATGGCTCTTGATCGTGATACCGCGCTCACGCTCCAAATCCATATTGTCAAGCAGCTGGTCTTGTTTTTCCCTTTCAGTTACCGACCCCGTAAAATCAAGTAGTCGATCAGCCAAGGTGCTTTTGCCATGGTCAATATGTGCAATGATGCAAAAGTTTCGAATGTGCTTCATCAAAGGCGCAATTTTGCGTGCAAAGATAGTTTATTTGCAGGCCTTACCAGGCAGGCAAAGCCTTTCTATCTTCTACTTTTGGATTATTTATTAGCTTTGGCCTTCAACCCAAACACTAGATGAATAACTTACGACTCACCTTTCTTGCGGTGTTTTTTGTTGTCAGTATTTCTTTCTCACAGACTTATGAGATTTCTGGAAAGGTCATCAATACATCGAATGAGGTTGTTCCCTTTGCCAATATTTTGTTGTTAAATGCTGCGGACTCCACCTTCGTATCAGGAACCTCGGCTGATGAGCAAGGTCTTTTCGTTTTACGCGAAGTCGAGCCAAAATTATATCTGTTGCAGGCAAGCTATGTCGGTAAAGGCTCGAAACCCCAAGCCCTTGATATCAAGTCGGACGTAAGGTTGGGGGCACTGGTAATTCCTACGGATGTGGAAGAATTGGATGAGGTAGTGGTAACCGCGAAAAGACCGACATTACAACGCCTACCTGATCGATTGGTGTTTCAAGTGGAAAACACGGTCGTTTCTCAGGGCACGACTTGGGATATCTTAAAGAATACCCCGGGCCTTATCGTCACCCAAGATGAGCTACAGGTACGTGGCAGGGCGGCCAATGTCTATCTTAACGGTAGGCGCATTCAACTCGCCGATGACGAAACCAAGAGTTTTTTGGAGAGCCTTTCGGGAGTAGCCATTCAATCTGTTGAAATGTATGCCAACCCGCCGGCAAATTTTGATGCCGAAGAGGGCTCAGTAATAAATATTATCACAAATAGGGCAGTGGCCCCGGGCTACAAAGGCAGCATTGAAGGGGCGTTTACCCAAGCGATATTTCCCAAGTATCGCGTTGGAACAAGCCACTATTTCCAATCTGAAAAAGTAAATCTATTCGCCAACTACACCTACAACGATAAAAAGAAAAATCGTCAGGTTGAGAAAGGAATAAACTTTGTTGACAACACGAACACTATTTTTTCGCGATGGCAGACAGATGATGATCAGGTTAGAAATGAAGAATCACATAGCGTTAATCTTTCGTTGGATTACGACATCGACTCTCGAAATAGCCTAAACCTAACCTCAAATCTGTTATTAACACCTAATCAAGATTGGAGAAGAAACTTATTTGCTGATATACGAAACGGTCAAAACCAAAGGGATTCCACCTTTACAACCCTGAATACAGGCCTGCAAGATGAGCGAAATTTGGCTTTTGACGCTTCCTTTGTGCATAGATTGGAAAAACCGGGCGCCAAACTTTCGGTCAACGGCCATTATACCAATTACAATGATATTTATTCCCAGAACATCAACTCGAATTACTTTGGTTCAACAGGAAACTTTTTAAGGGAATTTGGATTCACAACCGAGGGAAATCAAAACATTCAGATTTTTACGGGGCAGCTGGATTTTCAAACCCCTATAGGCACGTCATCTTTGGAAACGGGCGTCAAAGTATCAAGGGTCGATTCTGAAAGTAGTATTGATTTCTTTGATTTTTCAGGGAACGATGATTTGGTTGAATCAGCGCAAGCGGATGACTTTTTGTATGACGAAACGGTATATGCCGCATATGCAAGTTTTGTAAAAAGTTGGGAAAAATGGTCAATGAAATTGGGCTTGAGGGGCGAGCTTACTGATGCAACCGGAACGTCATTGACACTTAACGAGGTCAACACCCAAGACTTTTTTGAGCCTTTTCCAACACTTTATTTATTGTATTCCCCCAATGAAAAACACAGCTTTTCTTTTGATTATGGTCGAAATGTACAACGGCCACGTTACAACGACCTAAACCCTTTTCAGTATTTTTTTAACGAAAATGACTTTGAAGAAGGCAATCCAAGGCTACAGCCCAACTTCACTAATAATTTCAACTTAAATTATACTTGGAACAGCGAGCTCTTCTTTGATTTATATTATCGAGATAATGGCAACTATATCAGTAACCTGGTATTTCAAGACAACCAACAACTAACACTAAGAGAACTTAAGCAGAATGTGCTGTCGAGTAATTCTTATGGTTTAGACATCACGTACAACAAAAGCATTATTGACCCTTGGTTTTTTTATGCCTATGCGTCATTTTTTCATGAGGATGAAACCTTTTTGGCTGTAGAAAGTGGCAATGTATCTTTTACCAATGCCGTTGACGGATTTTACATTTACCTGGCCAACTATTTAACCTTGTCTGGAGACGGGTCTTTAACGGGAGAGTTGGCTTTTTCTCATATGACGGCCTATATCACAGGCTCTTACGTACAATCGCCCCAGACCACTTTGACATTGGGTCTTCGAAAAAGCCTTTGGAACGACAGGGCAATAATTTCAGTCAGTACAGAAGATTTATTGGGTAGGGCGATGCCCACAAACACGTCAAGATATTTGAACCAAGACAACTTTTACTTTTCTCAACCCGAAACCCAGTTTGTGCGGTTCGGCTTTACCTATAATTTTGGAAACTTTAGATTAGAGGAGAACCAACGAGACATTTCCAAAGACGAAAGAGATCGTCTTTAATCAGAATCTTCAAGAAGAAGCAAACATCCTTCGTAACGCACTCATTTTGAGTCAAATCCTTTTTTGATGTATTTTTGCCTCCCAAAAAAGAATTGCTTTGCCCAGAATAGGTACTATAGAACTTCCTTCGTTCCCCTTGCTTCTTGCCCCAATGGAAGATGTAAGCGACCCTCCTTTTCGAGCGCTTTGTAAAGAGAATGGGGCCGACGTGGTGTACACTGAGTTCATTTCTTCTGAAGGATTGATTCGTGATGCTGCAAAAAGTGTCATCAAACTTGATATTTATGAAAAGGAACGCCCCGTGGGCATTCAGATTTTTGGGGCAGAGATGGATTCTATGCTTCAAGCCATTGATATTGTAGAAAAATCAAACCCAGATATCATTGACATCAATTTTGGTTGTCCGGTTAAAAAGGTGGTCTGTAAAAATGCTGGAGCGGGCATACTCCGTGATATTCCTTTGATGGTCAAGTTGACCGAAGCCATGGTCAAGCGCACTAAACTTCCGGTTACCGTAAAAACTCGACTGGGTTGGGACAGTGATTCGATTAAAATTGTTGAGGTGGCCGAACGCCTTCAAGATGTAGGCATTAAGGCGATTTCCATTCATGGCAGAACACGTGTTCAAATGTATAAGGGGAATGCCGACTGGAAACCAATTGCCGCCGTAAAGAACAATCCTCGAATGCATATTCCCGTTTTTGGAAATGGTGATGTGGACACTCCAGAAGCGGCAGTAAGTATGCGTGATGATTTCGGACTTGATGGCGCAATGATTGGCAGGGCTAGCATCGGAAACCCTTGGTTCTTTAATCAGGTAAAGCACTTCTTCAAGACCGGCGAACACCTGCCTTCTCCAACTATGGAAGAGCGTGTCGAAGCCGCACGAAGACATTTACAAATGTCAATTGATTGGAAGGGTGAGAAGCTAGGGGTTTTTGAGACCAGAAGACACTACACAAACTATTTCAAGGGCATTCCACACTTCAAAGAGTACCGCATGAAAATGGTGACCAGCGATGACTCCGCCGATGTTTTTGCTGCCTTTGATGAAGTATTGGAAAAATTTGGTGATTTCCAGTTTGCCTAAGAACTAAGCAAACAACTTTTTTGAAATTCTACTACTGGCTATTTTGGCCGAAATAAGCCCAAGCACTGTGATGGTTGCCAAGACCAATACGATATTTCGTACTTGAAATTCAACCGGATAGGCGAGGGAAGGGGTGATTTTCAGCCATTCAAAAACGATTTGTGAACCAACGAGCAGTGCGCCAAAAAGCACACCGACCAATCCGCCTAAAATGGTCACCAATATTCCCTGAATAAAATAGATTTTGCGCAGTTCTTTTATGGTGGTTCCCAAAGCAAATAGCGTTTTGGAATTTTCACGTTTATCTAAAATCATCATGATTATCGCCCCAACAACATTGAACAGCGCAATAATTAAGACTAAAGTAAAAATGAGGTAGGTAACGGTATTCTCGGTATTGAGCATTCTATAGAGGGTACTGTTGAGTTCTTGCCGACTTAAAACTAGTGCCTTTTGACCAACAATTGTTCTAATGGCACTTTTAATATCTTCTGGGTCTTGCTCGGGAACAATCTTGAAATTGATCCCAGAGATTTGGGTCGAATCCTTCTCTAAAAATGCTTGGACCTTTTTTATGGGTGCGAAAATATATTTCTTGTCTAGGTTATCTTCAACGGCGTAAACTCCGCTCACACTCATTGGCATTTGGTTGTAGAACGAATTTGAGCGTAAAGCATCGCTAGAAATTGAACGCTCGCCAGGCTTAAGGGTTATCACATTCAACAGGGCATTATAGCCCATTGGCCCTCCCAAAAGATTGAAAATTCCAATGCCAATAACGGCTTGGTCTTCTACTAAGCTCCAATTCCCAAAATATAGGGT
>CAYNUM010000065.1:0-8750 GCA_964400025.1 uncultured Croceivirga sp. | reverse complement strand
TTCATGTTCTTTCTCTATTTCAATTTAGTCAATTATCATTAACCAACTTAGCCGTGTGTAAAATTTGCATTAAAAGCCCAGGATGCCGGTGTTGATGCGGTAGTGGCTGAAGGCTTTGAAGCTGGGGGGCACAATGGGCGCGATGAGACCACAACCTTTGTATTGATTCCAGCGGTAAAGGAAAAGATTGAAATACCCCTGATTGCAGCGGGGGGTATCGCCACAGGTCAGCAGATGTTGGCTGCTATGGTTTTGGGCGCAGATGGGGTACAGGTGGGGAGTCGGTTTGTGGCCACGCCGGAAGCCTCATCCCACGAGGCGTTTAAAAAAGTTGTTGTGGATGCTAAAGAAGGGGCTACCCAATTGACCTTAAAAGAACTTGCGCCGGTACGATTGATTAAAAACGAATTTTACGAACAGGTCCAACAGGCCTATCAAGAAGGTGCCACTACAGAAGAGCTAAAGACCTTATTGGGTAGGGGCCGAGCCAAAAAAGGCATGTTTGAAGGGGATTTAGAAGAGGGGGAATTAGAAATTGGTCAGGTTGCTGCCTTAATTCATGAAATTAAACCCGCAGCTGAGGTCGTTGAAGAATTAGTAGTCGATTTTGAAAAGGCCAAAAAACAATTCCCTAGGCTTTAAGGGAATTGATAATACTAATGTCGCGCTGAGCTTGCTTGACTGAGCTCGTCGAAGTGTCGAAGCAACCAACACCGAATATCTTTCACCCAACACTTGTGCTGAGCGGAGCCGAAGTATCCAACACCCTAATATCAGGCATCCAACCATCCAAACAAATATTTGCCCCATCAAATCATGACCTGTAATTTTACGGTTGTAAATTCCACCCCATGAAACGAATTTATACCCTTTTGGCAATTCTATTCTTGTCACAACAATTGGAAGCACAAATTGACCGCGGCAAAACCTTACATTTTGTAGGAGGTGGACTTTTTGCACTGGCTGGTGCTGGTATTGCAAAAAAGGCATCAAAAGGGGATCGCTGGTGGACCTTTGCAGGTGCTGTGGCCGGAAGTGCTGTCATAGCAGTGGGTAAGGAAGCCGTAGATGTCAATAGTAGCGAGTTTGGGTGGAGCAACAGTGATATTGCCTATACTGTATTTGGCGGAGTTGTAACTGGAGTTATCATAGACTTAAGTACAGACCACGACAACAAGCGGCAACAAAAACGGCTCCAAAAACTACGGGAACAAAATCAAACGGCAGAACTTTCTGAAAAAGAAAAATGGATTGCTTTAATGGAATTGGACGTATCGAAGGTGTCGAGTGAAAGTTCAGAATAAAACCTCCAAGCACCCAGATTCGATTACCGCGCCCCCAACACCCATCATTAAGCTTGCGTTAAGAAACCAAATTCTTATTAACAATAGAGTTTAATTATACCCATTTTCCAACTTTTTTGGGTGTAGGACTTTAAAAAATTGTAAGTTTAGTCTGATGGTTTTTGCAGGATTACGGGAGGACGATGCAGTAGTTTTTTAATTTTATAAAAATACTCTGATTAAATACCAGATTAACAATGATTTATGAAAAAAAATCAAAAATTGTGAATTCTGTTAGAGCTTTAGATTGTCGTTTGTTATCGTAAGAATTGTTACCTATAATTGCACAAAGTAATGAATCGTGCTTTTTGAATTTAATTTGTGACAAGGTCCGTTGAAGTAAGCTAGAGAATTAATGAAAGAAAAGACTTAAAGCAATCCCCCTAATACAAAAAGACGCATAACCGACCTAAGTATGCTTAAAGAGTACGTATTGCCCTTCATTGAGACCCCAAGTTTGTTAAGTCTGGTGGCTCTAACCACAGCTTTTTTCCTTACAATAAATTTTTGCCCGATAATTATAGCAATATGCAAACGCAGGATGTTGATGGATACTCCCAATGAACGCAGTGCCCATGATTTTAATATTCCTACCTACGGGGGTGTAGCCATCTTTATCGCTTTTGCCGTGGTCTTTATGATTGGTGCAATGGCTGCTCAATTATCTTCTGAAGTTATGGGAAAATCCATGCTACTCTTGGCTTCAACCACTCTGTTATTTTTTCTTGGAATTAAAGATGATTTAATTGGATTGCGTCCAAAAAAGAAATTCTTAGCTCAATTTTTGGTTGCTGGCTTAATTATTTTTTTAGGCGATGTTCGCATTGATAGCATGGGAGGTATTTTTGGCATCAACCAATTGTCTTACGGCGTTTCTACTTTATTTAGTCTTTTCGTTTTTCTCTTAATGGGTAACGCCTTTAATTTGATTGACGGGATAGATGGATTGGCTGGAGGAATCAGCACCCTGGCCGGACTCTTTTTAGGAATATGTTTTTTATGGGAGAATCAAATTGCGCTTGCTCTGCCTGCATTTATTTTATCCGGGGCTTCTTTGGGTTTTCTTCGGTTTAATCTTTCTAAAAAAAGACGATTATTCATGGGAGACTCTGGTTCCTTGTTTATTGGTTTCCTTTTGGGATATCTTGGGATAGCTTTTTTGCAAGAAGTAGGGAGCACGGGTACTATTGCCAAAGCCCATCCACCGGTAATTTTATTGGCAGTGTTGTCTTATCCCTTGCTGGATACATTGCGAGTTTTTGTAATTAGGATAGGCAATAGACGCAGTCCTTTTTCTGCGGATAAAAACCATTTACACCACCGTCTTTTGCAAAAAGGGTTTACTCATGCCCAAGCCACGATGTTAATTATTCTTGCCAATATCGCAGTTATTGGGCTGTGTTGGGGTTCGCAAACATTGTCGGTTACAGCTCAATGTTTTTTTGTTGTCGGTCTGGGCAGCTTGGTCTACTTGGCACCAATTATTTTGCTTCCAAGTGTAAATCAAGAAATGAGGCGTAAGACTATGGTGGATAATTTTGAAACCTTGGAACTGGACAGTCAAAGTGAACTTAGCAATCGCGAAGTGTTTCGATTTCAAAGATTACAAAAGACCTTTAAGAATTATAGTAAGGAAGAATTGCGAAAGATTTTTAATAACCCCGATCAAAGAACAAAAAAACCTACTAATTCCAAGCCAGAAAATGTAAATGTTTAGTTCTTCTTATCTTATTTAGCTGAGTTTATAATGGGCTAATGCTAAAACTTTTACCGGTCTTTACAAAATACAATTGATAAATCAAAAAACTAACATGATATTACTGAGATATAATTCTTATTGATTCATTCTTTAGTAGCCTTTTTGAACTACATAGATAAGAACATTATATATCATACTGTAATTTTTCAAAAATATTGCTGAAAATTAGATTTTTAAATTTAAGAAGTTGCGGTTGCTAAGAAATCTATATGGAAAAAGGTTACGAACAAAAAAATAAATAATGTTGAAAGAGAAAATTACAACTGACAATTTTGCGCAAAATTATTTTGATTCAATTTCTGAAGCTTTGAAAACAACTCAATACAAAGTTGAAGGGGTAAAAGTGGAAAAAGAGTTTTTTTTCAAAAAACTATTAGTTGAAACTAAAGAAGTGCAAACATCTCAAGGAAGACTATTCTTTTTTGGTAATGGAGCGAGTGCAGCCTTTTCTAATCATATGGCACTAGACTGGTCAAAAAACGGTGGTATTTTAGCTTTTTCCTTAAGTGATAGTGCTATGTTAACGGCATTGGCAAATGACTATGACTATGATGATTGTTTCTTGGAATTTCTCAAGATTAATAATCCTAATTCCAACGATTTAATCATTACTACAAGTTCAAGTGGTAATAGCAAAAATGTTGTAAATGTCTTAAAGTACTGCAAAGATAATGGTATCAAAACCTTTGGGTTAAGCGGACTAAATGAAAAAAATAAGACTGAATTAACTGCAGATTTTTCCTTATTTGTTCCAATGAAAACATACGGTTTGGTCGAATGTATCCATCAAGTATTTCATCACTTAATCTTAGATAATCATATGGGCATTGAAGAATGGGGTAAAACAGAGTCGCAAAATATGAACGCTAATAACTTTAAATTATGATTAGGGTTGGCATTGCGGGTTATGGTAAAATTGGGCAGCTAAGGGCAAATATTTTATCTAAAAGGGATGATGTTGATATTGTTGGTGTCTATGATGTTAAAAAACCAGACCATATTGAATCTGGAATCTTTTTTAACTCTTTTGATAAGTTGTTAGAGTCTAAAATCGATGCGGTATTTATTTGTGCTTACAATACTGTCTTGGCTGAATATACTTGTAAAGCTTTAAATATGGGGATTCACGTTTTTTGTGAAAAACCACCAGCTATGAAACTAAAAGACTTGGACCAAGTTTTCGAAGCATTAAAAAATTCAGGTAAAGTTTTAAAATACGGCTTCAACCATAGATATCACTATTCTGTAATTGAGGCAAAAAGAATCATTGATTCTGGTGAAATGGGTAAACTCTTGTGGTTAAGAGGAGCCTATGGTAAAGCTGGAAGTATAGATTACAATAAAAATTGGAGGAATTACAAGAAATATTCAGGTGGAGGTATTTTGATTGATCAAGGGATTCATATGTTAGATTTAATCCGCTATTTTTCTGGGGAAACCTTCTCTAAGGTAAACAGTTATATTACAACTGCCTATTGGAATATTAGCGTAGAAGATAATGCTTTTGTTTTAATGCAATCAGAGAATAAGGTTATCGCCAGTATGCATTCCAGTGCAACCCAATGGAGACATAAATTTTTATTAGAAATGTGTTTCGAAGAGGGGTATCTAAATCTTGACGGCATACTTTCAGGAACAAGAAGTTATGCCCCAGAGAGTTTGATAATAGGCCGGCGAGAATTTGAAGATGTTACTTTTGCAATGGGTAAGCCCAGAGAAACAGTAGTATCTTTTGAAAATGACCATTCTTGGAACCTTGAAATTGAGGAGTTCATGGAGGTTGTTAATGGAAATGGTTCTATAATACAGGGTACACTTCAAGATGCTTATGAAACTTTAGCATTAGTTGAGGAGGTTTACAAACAAAATGAAATATAAGAATATAAGTAAATGAAAGTTTTAACCTCACCTTCATCAATAGGGCAAATAGATTCAATGCCTTATGATTTACTAGAAGAACATGGATATAAAGTCGTAAAAAATCCGTTTGGAAGAAAATTGTCCGAAGAAGAGACCATTGAGCTTGGTAAGGATTGTGTTGGTATTGTAGCTGGAGTTGAAAATCTAAATGCAAAAGTTATCGACTCCTTAGGCAATTTAAAGTGTATTAGCAGAGTAGGTGTTGGGATGGACAGCGTTGATATTCCTTACGCGGAAAGTAAAGGAATTAAAGTGTTAAATACACCCAACGGACCTACTAGAGCTGTAGCAGAATTAACTTTAGGTCTTACTCTGTCTCTTTTGAGAAAAATACCTTTTGCCCATTATGATTTAAAAAATAGAATTTGGAAGAAACAAACAGGTAACTTACTATTTGAAAAAAAAGTTGGAGTATTAGGACTGGGCAGAATTGGAAGAATGGTTGCCGAAATATTCCGCTCATTAGGAAATGAGGTATTGGGATACGACCTCAATCCGAACTTGGAGTGGGCAAATAAATATGGGGTAAGTATCTTGGCGTTTGAGGAAATGATGTCAAATAGTGATATTTTGACCATCCATATCCCAGGTAATAAAAATGGTTCTGCCGCTCTAAGAAAAGATGAACTTTCATTATTAAAAGATGATGCTTTTGTTGTAAATGTTTCTAGAGGTGGTGTTATTGACGAAGAAGACTTGTATGACATACTAGTAAAAGGAAAATTATCTGCTGTTGCTTTGGATGTTTTTAGTCAAGAACCTTATTCGGGAAAATTATGTGACCTAGAAAATGTTATTCTCACCCCACATATTGGTTCTTATGCTAGGGAAGGTAAGCTGCGGATGGAAGTTGACGCGGTCATGAATTTAATTAATGCTTTAAAATAATGGCCATAGAGATAGACTTATCTAACAAATTGGCTCTGGTAACTGGAGGTACAAGGGGTATTGGAAAGTCGATAGTTGAGAAGTTATTGGAAGCTGGTGCAAAAGTATTGGCTACAGGAACTAATACTGATCAAGTAAGAAGATTAAATGGGTCAAATACTAATTCAAGGTTAGAATATTTACAGTTAAATCTTTCCGATTCTAAAAATGTTAAAAGATTCATTGATACGATATCAAAGGACTATAGAATTGACATTTTAATAAATAATGCAGGAATTAATATTGTTTCAGAAGCTATATCTATTAAGGAGGAAGATTTTTTAAAGATTCAAGAAATTAATGTTACCGGACCGTTTTTGTTAGCAAAGGTCTTTGGACAAAGCATGATTGAAAAGAAATGGGGTAGAATTATCAATATCGCATCCATATGGAGTGTGGTGACTAGACCTGGACGTATGGCCTATTCTACCAGTAAAATGGCGTTATTAGGAATAAGTAAAACCTTAGCAATCGAATGGGCAAAAGAAAATGTTTTGGTTAACTGTGTAAGTCCTGGATTTACTTTGACAGAACTTACTGCTTCAACAAACACTAAAGAAGAATTACAATTTATTGAAAACAAAATCCCCCAGAATAGACTGGCTCAGCCAGAAGAAATAGCTAACTGCGTACTTTTTTTAGCAAGCAATTTAAATTCATATATGGTGGGTCAAAATATTACTATAGATGGAGGATACACAGCAATATAATTTTGTTGTCAAATCTAATATTCACGATTATGAGGTGAATTTTATTGGCGACGTTCAAGAAAAATTATTGGAAATCCTTTCGGAAGGGGATTTTATAATTATTGATGACAAAGTAAAGAAACTCTATCCAGAATGGTTTGACATTGTCCTTGCTCAGTATAGCTATATTAGTATAAACGCCACAGAACAACAAAAGAGTTATCAAGAGGTTGAGCCAATAATTAATAATTTAATCGAAAATGGATTTAGGAAAAATCACAGACTTATTGCTATAGGAGGGGGAATTACCCAAGATGTAACAGCATTTATTTCTTCGATATTATATAGGGGTGTCCAGTGGTTCTTTTTTCCAACTACCTTGTTAGCGCAAGGAGATAGTTGTATTGGTAGCAAAACCTCAATCAATTTTGGTAAATACAAAAATCAAGTTGGAGGCTTTTACCCACCTAACAAAATTTTTGTTGACCCTAAGTTTTTAGATTCTCTTCCCCATAAAGAATTGCAATCGGGTCTTGGAGAAATGGCGCACTATTTTGTTGTAGCTGGAGAAGAAGATTTTGAAAGATACAAAAAGGACTATAGAACAGCCTTAACCGATAAAAGTGTATTGCGGGGAATCATTGCAAGAAGCCTTGAAATTAAGAAGAGTTATATCGAGATTGATGAATATGACAAAAATGAAAGACAGGTTTTTAACTACGGCCACTCCTTTGGTCATGCAATAGAAAGTCTAACAAATTACAAAATTCCTCATGGAATTGCCGTTTCATTTGGAATGGATATGTCGAATTTTGTTTCAATGAAAAAGGGATATATAACTTCAGTAGTAAGAAATAATTCCAGAGAGCTCTTCCAATTGATTTGGAATGGTTACACAGCACAAGTAAAAGACTTAGACATTGACACTTTTTTGAATGCCCTTAGTAAGGATAAAAAGAATAAAGGAAAACTTTTAGGACTCATATTAAAAAAAGGCTATGGCAAAGTATTCAAAGACTTCACAGAAAATGACATTGTCTTTCGATCTTGGATGGAGGACTATTTCTCAAATGAATTAAACTAAAGATCATGGTTGTAGACACGCTTAAAAATATTGAAATTTACAAGGGATTATCACAAAACATTTATGCAGGATTAAGATTTTTAACCGAAGCGCGTGAAGATATTGAATTAGGTGTCTATCCCATAAACGAAGATGTAAAGGCAATTGTGTCAAGCTACGAAACCGTCGATTTTTTTGAAAGGGGATACGAATCTCATAGGCATGTAATTGATATTCAATATCCAATTATTGGTTTGGAAAGGGTTAAATGGTCTCCTATAGCAGGAATGAAAGTAAATATACCCTATGACAAGTCAAAAGATAGGACTTTCTTTAAAAATCCTTCGTCGCAGGCAACATATATCGATATTGGGCGAGGTATTTTCGCAATTATGTTTCCTGAAGATGGTCATAGCCCACAACACAAAGTGGGTGAAAAAGAATTAATAAAAAAAATTACAGTTAAAGTGTCTATCTAGTGAAATCTAAAAAAGTTACTGCTTTAGTCCCAATGAAAGGGAATAGCGAAAGAGTTCCTAATAAAAATATCAGGCTTTTGAACAAAAAACCTGTGTGCCATTGGGTTTTAGAAGCACTTACAAATAGTGAATATGTCGACGAGATTATAATTAATACGGATTCTGAAAAAATAAAGACAATTGTTTCAGGTTTTGAAAAGGTTAAAGTAATTGATAGGCCTGATTATCTTTTAGGAGATGCTGTAAGTATTCAACCTCTTATAGCGCACGATATTGAATTTGCAAAAAATGATTACATCATTCAAACACATTCGACCAATCCTTTGTTGACAACTAAAACTATCGATAATGCCATAGATACTTTTTTTGTTAACGAAAAAGACCACGACGCTTTATTTTCAGTAACCCCAGTTAAGGTCAGATTTTATTATAAAGATGGTAAACCAGTTAACCATAATCCAAAACAATTAATCCAGACTCAACTGCTTGAACCTCTTTATGAAGAAAATTCTTGTATTTACATCTTTTCCAGAGAAACGAATAGGAGAGTAGAAAATAGGCTTGGGGACA